>JBAUHD010000590.1:0-6740 GCA_049680085.1 Acidobacteriaceae bacterium | reverse complement strand
TGGTGCCATTCGGCAGTTACGGCGCGGAGGGCCCCACCTCAAAGAGAATGGAGCCGGGCGAAACTGGATTACCCGAGCCCTCGTTTCTGAAGGCCCACTTTATTCAGGTTCTTCCCAAGGCAAGACTGTTTGACCGTCTGCCGGGAGTGCTTTCCTCGGCCCAGCTGCGTCAGATCGTCAGCATGGTTCGACGGGCCATCGATCCGGACGCCCCCTATGAGCCAGGGCGATAGAAGTTTGTGAAGCCATGAGCGACACCCTACCCACACGCGACCGGAAGGAAGAGCATTTACCGGGGATCAAGCTGTCCGTTTTCCAGTACATGATTGCCGGCATGATGCTGGCGCTGGTCTTCGGGCTTTGGCGTTTGCAGGTGGTGGGCGGAGAGAACTATCGCGCTCTGGCGCAGGCGAATCGGGTGCGGAAGGTTCCGATACTGGCGGCGCGGGGGCAGATTTTTGACCGCGAAGGCCGGTTGCTGGTGGATAACTATCCCTCCGTCTCCTGCTTTCTGGTTCGGGACCAGACGCATAGGCTGGAGCCTGATCTGCCGTTGATTGCGCGCGGGCTGCACATGACGGTGGACCAGATTGACGCGATTTTGAAGAAGTACGGCGCCGCGCCCAAGTACCAGCCGATTCCGCTTAAAAAAGACATCACGCCGGACGAGCAGGAGTTTATTGCGGCGCACTCCGACGAGATGCCGGAGCTTGAGACCATTGACGAACAGCGGCGGCTCTATCCGAAGGATGGATTTGCGGCGAACCTCATCGGATATGTCGGCGAGGTGAGCGAGGCGATGCTGAACAATCCGCGCTACGCCTTTTATGAGCCGGGCGATGTGGTGGGGCAATCGGGGGTCGAGGCATCCTACGATCCCATTCTGCGGGGTCAGGACGGGTCGCATGATGTTCTGGTGGATAGCC
Source organism: Acidobacteriaceae bacterium (assembly GCA_049680085.1). Classification (GTDB taxonomy): domain Bacteria; phylum Acidobacteriota; class Terriglobia; order Terriglobales; family Acidobacteriaceae; genus Silvibacterium. Next base: position 5,814 of record JBAUHD010000590.1, on the reverse strand, counting down.
GGGGGCGCGAGGTGGGGACCCTCGGCACGGAGCGGTCGATTCCCGGCAAGAGCCTGCGGTTGACGATCGATATGGATGTTCAGCGGGCAGCCGAGAACGCGATGGGCGACCGCGACGGAGCGGTGGTGGCGCTTGATCCGCACACCGGCGAGGTGCTGGCGATGGTGAGCCGGCCAACGTTTGATCCCAACCAGTTCGCGGTGCGGATTGGGCGCGAGGAGTGGAACAAGCTGATCACAGACCCCGACCATCCACTGCTGAACAAGGCGATTCAGGCGATGTCGCCGCCGGGCTCGACCTTCAAGATCATCATGACGCTGGCGGGGTTGCAGGAAGGCATTGCGCAAAACCTGAAGGTGGACTGCCAGGGGGGCGTGAATTTCTATGGGCATTTTTTTGCCTGCGACCGCCGCCACGGTGAGGTCGATATTCACAATGCCCTGCCCTACTCCTGCGACTCGTACTACTACACGCTGGCGGTGAAACTGGGCATCGACACCATTGCCAAGTACGCGCATGAGGTCGGGCTGGGACAGAAGACAGGCATCGACCTGCCGGACGAGATCAGCGGCGTGATGCCGTCGACGGAATGGGCGCTGAGGAATTTCCATCGCAAGTGGTACGCGGGGGAGACGGTCTCGGTGGGCATTGGCCAGGGGGCGGTGGCGGTGACGCCGATTCAACTGGCGCGGGCCATCGGGGGCATTGCCTCGGGAGGCGTTTTCAAGCGGCCTCATGTGGTATTTCCGAGCGAGTTGCCGTCCGGCTATCGGCAGGCCATTGTCGACACCTATCCCGGTTCCGGCGACAAGACGATCAAGATCGATCCGGCGAACTGGGAAATCATCACGGATGATATGGCGAACGTCACACAGTCGCCTATCGGTACGGCGTATTCGTCGCGGCTGGCGGATATTGATTTCGCCGGTAAGACGGGGACGGCTCAGGTGGTGAACCACAGTTTTGGCGCGAAGAAGGTTTCCTCGGACGTGAGCCAGCGCGCGAACTCGTGGTTTGTGGGCATCGCGCCGCGGCGTAATCCGGATATCGTGGTGGTGGTTTTCTGGCAGCACGGCGGGTGGGGAACCGATTCGGCGCATGTGGCGGCGGAGGTCATTCAGGCGTTTGTGGATAAGCAGCGCCGGCTCGACCACAATCTGCAGACGCCGCAGTCGCAGCCGCTGGATGTGGGGGCGGTCTGGTCGGACCCTGAGAATCCTGATGCTCTGGGCGGCAAGCCGCTTGCGGACAAGGACAAGAGCAAGGAATTAGCCGCCGCGAGGGCGGGACATTTTTATCTCCCCACAAAAGGATTGTCATCCCGACCGAAGCGAAGCGTAGCGGAGGGACCTGCACTCGCCGCCGTTAGCCCAGCGAGGAGCCAATGAGAGAGCAATCCTATTTTGTTTATCTGATGTCCAGCCGGACTCGCGTTCTCTATTGCGGCATGACAAATAATCTCGTCCGGCGGGTTTGGGAGCATAAGGGCGATGAAATTGAGGGCTTCAGCCGGAAACATCAATGTCACCGGCTGGTTTGGTTTGAGAGGTTTCAGTACGTTGGAAATGCGATTGCGCGGGAAAAGCAGATCAAAAACTGGCGGCGCGAAAAGAAGCTCGCGCGTATTCAGGAAACGAACCCGTCGTGGGCGGATTTGAGCGAAGGTTGGTACCCGAGCGGAGAAAGTGCAGGTCCCTCCGCTTCGCTTCGCTTCGGTCGGGATGACAAGGTTGGGGGTGTTGGTGAAAAAAATGCAGGGGAGATGAATTAGATCCCATGCGCCGCCGTATCCTCTCATTCCGCGACTTTGACTGGACCCTGCTGGGGTTTGTGCTGCTGCTGGCGGTTGTCAGCGTGCTTGAGATTTATTCGGCGACGCTGCATACGCGGTTCGCGGGGTTCTATAAGCAGCAGATCCTGTGGTTCTTTGGTGGGCTGGTCGCGATGTTTGTTCTGTCGCTGGTGAACTATCATCGCCTGCTCGACATTGTTCACTGGCTGTATGCGTTTTGCCTGGTTTCTCTGGTCGCGGTGCTGGCGGTGGGCAACAAGGTGATGGGAGCGCGGCGCTGGATCAGGCTTCCGGGAGGCATTCACTTTCAGCCTTCTGAGTGGGTGAAGCTGGTGCTGATTCTTGCCGTGGCGCGCTATTTTGTGGGGCTGATGGGGCGCAAGCTGACCTGGCTGGACATCTTCAAGGCGATGGCCATGGTGGGAATTCCGATGCTGCTGGTGCTGAAACAGCCTGATCTTGGGACGGCGCTGACGTACTCGCCGATTCTGCTGGCGGGGCTTTTTCTTGGCGGCATTGACTGGAAGAAATCGGCGATCCTTCTGCTTTCGGGACTGCTTCTGGTGGGCATCGCATTTTCCAGCAATCGAATCTTGAAGCCGTATCAGAAGGCGCGTCTCACCAGTTTCATGAATCCCGGGTCCGATCCGCGAGGCAGCGGGTACCAGATTTTGCAGTCGAAGATCGCGGTGGGCGACGGAGGGGTTTTTGGGCGCGGGACAACGAAAGGAACGCAGACGCAGGGCGATTTTCTGCCCATTCCCTATACGGATTTCATTTTTGCGGCGTTTGCGGAAGAGCATGGGTTTATCGGCGCGGTGATCGTGCTGCTGATATACTTTTTGATATTGATGCGTTTGATTCAAAACGCACAGACAGCCGCGGACCTTCCAGGCGCATTCCTGGTAATGGGCGTTGTGGCGGTTCTGATGTTTCAGATCGCAGTCAACGTCGGGATGGTCATCGGGCTGATGCCGGTTACCGGGATACCCCTGCCGCTCCTGAGCTACGGAGGATCCTCGGTGTTGTTCACCTTTCTGGCTCTGGGCATGGTCATGAACGTCCGGATGAACCGCTTCGTGAACTAAGTCCCCGGCGTAAACGATTTGGAACGACACCCGCGGGAGCGGGTGAACAGCATTGGAATTTAACTTCAGCCGGCCGATACGGATCACCGGGCTGGACAGGATTGAAGTAATGAGCGCGCTGAGAACGGAAACGACCCCGCCGGAAGATCTGGCTGTAGCGGTCACAAGTTCTTTGCGCCCGGATGTCTCAGGCAAGACAATTGGTTTTTCAAGTGGGCCTCCGCCGGGCAACCGGCGTGAGCGCGAATCATCTCCCCCGAAAAGAATCCACGTCTCCCTGGCGGCCATCCCTTCGCCACACCCAATCCTCTCCTGCTTCCCGCTCTGACCCGTCTCGACCGCTAGCCTGGGGCCTTGAAATCCCCGGCAGGAAAGAGACAGTATGTCAAAAGAAATTTGCATTTCAACGACGCCGCATGAAACGCGGCTGGCGATTCTCGAAGACGACGAACTCGCCGAAATCTACTACGAGCGCGAAAACGAATATACCCTCGCGGGATCCATTTACAAGGGGCGCGTGACGCGCGTTCTGCCCGGCATGCAGTCGGCCTTTGTCGATATCGGCCTTGAGCGGGACGCCTTCCTGTATGTCACGGACTTCCTCGAAGAGCAGGAAGACAGTGACGAATTTGAGCGCACGGCGCTTCCGGGCGGGCAGCGCCGGGAGCCTCGTGAAAACGGCCGCGGCCGCCAGCCGCAGCCCGCCGAACAGGCTGCTGCTCCAGCCGCCGATGGCGAGGCGCAGGGAGCCGAAGAGGGCGAATCGCCAGCGGGAACACGGCGTTGGCGTGGACGGCGCGGACGCGGACGCGGGGCGAAACCGCGCGGACGTGAGGGCGAACGCGAAGGTGGAGAGCGGCAGGATGGACAGAATCAGGTCCAGAGCCAGCCGGTGGAGGCGGGCTCGGAGGATGTTCGCTACGACGCTCCGGCGCCCTCCGCGAATTTTTCCGCCGATACTCGGCTGTACGAGTCCGAGGCGGCCTTCGAGCCACAGGCTCCGGCCCGTGGCGGCGAGCGCACTCTGCTGCCCGGCGAATCGCTCTCCAGGTACGGCGGCAAGTCCGAGGCTCCTGCCGAAAAGGCGCAGACGGCGAGCGCTCCGGGGTTTAAGACCAATTACACCGCGCCCAAACCGTCCACTCTCGTGGATGTGCCGCTGACCTGGGATGGAGCCTCGCTGCTTCCGGGTGAATCGCGCGCCATGACCGGAAAGTCCGAGCCTGCGCCGGTCCATGCTGAGTCGCATGCTGCATCTTCGGTTGCGGAGGCGGAAACCGAATTGGCGACGGAAGAGCAGGAGCAGCAGGGGACGTGGGCGGCTGAATCTGAACCCGTTGCCACGAGCGAACCGGCGGTGGAGGAACAGGTTCACGAACAGCTTTCCTCGACCCCACCTTTGGGTGCGGAAAGCGCGTTCAAGGATCGGGCTCCCAGGCCGGAACCGGAGCCGACACAGGAAGAGGATCTGAACGAGGATGTGCAGGAGGAGGTGCAGGAGTTCGAGCCGGAGAATGCCTCGGCTTCGCACCGGGTGGAGACGGCTGCGCCCAGCGAATTCCGCGTTCCCAGTGTGGCGGAGCCGGAAGAAGAGTTTGATGAGCAGGCTTCCACGAGGGAAGAGGACGCCGCGGGGGAAGAGCCTGAGCACGACGAGCAGGCTACCGAGGTGGCGGATCAGCTCTTTGGCTTTGCCCCTGGCACCGGCATTCTCGAAGAAGAGGTGATCGACGAGGACGAATACGACTTCGAGCCCATTCACGCGGAGGGCGACGAGGATCTGCCGCACGAGTCGGAGGACCTGGAAGAGGAAACCCTGGAGCGCTCAACGCAGCTCACGGATGCGGTGCGCGAAGAACATATTGCCGCGCGGCTCGCCGTTGAACCCTCGACTGCTGAAGCCGAAGAAGCTGAGGCGGATGAAGGCGGCGAATTTGTGGAGGAGATCAGCGAAGAGGAGACTGACGAAGAAGAGGAAAATGGGTCGGGCGAGAATGCGCCGGCGACGCCTTCGCGCGAGCGCGGAACTGGCGGAGCTGAACGTCGCGGGCGTCGCGGGGGAGAGCGTCGCAGCGGAGGAGCACGCCTGGGCCGCCGCCAGGGTCGCGGAGGCCATCGCGCCTCGGCGCAGACGATGGACCTGCCGATCATCAGCGACCTGCTGAAGCAGGGGCAGGAGATTCTGCTCCAGATTGCCAAGGAGCCGATTGCCAAGAAGGGCGCGCGCGTCACCAGCCACATCGCGCTGCCCGGACGTTTTCTTGTCTTCATGCCGACCGTGAATCACGTTGGCGTCTCGCGCAAGATTTCCTCCGATGAAGAGCGGCTGCGGCTGAAGCGGATTCTGATCAGCGAGAAGGGCGACGCTTCAGGCGGATTCATTGTGCGCACGGCCGCCGATGGAGCGAGCGAAGAAGAGCTGCGCGCCGATCTGCGCTTCCTTATCAGCCTGTGGAACGACATCAAGCAGCGGGAAGAGGGCAGCAAGGCTCCGGCTCTGATTTACCACGATCTGAATCTGGTGGAGCGCGTGCTGCGCGACCAGGTGAGCGACAACTTCTCGACCATCTGGGTGGACAGCGAGGCGGAGTACGAGCGCATCGTGCGGTTCCTCAACCGGTTCCAGCCCGCCCTGGTGCGGCGCGTGAAGCTTTACACCAAGCAGACGCCGCTGTTCGAGCAGTTCGGCATTCAGGACGAGATTACGAAGGCGCTCAAGTCCAAGGTCTGGCTCAAGTCGGGCGGCTCCATCGTCATCAACCAGACCGAGGCGCTGGTGGCCATCGACATCAACACCGGCAAGTATGTGGGCAAGACGGCGCGGCTTGAGGACACGATTCTGAAGACGAACCTGGATGCGATTCCAGAGATCGTGCGGCAGATTCGGCTGCGTGACCTTGGCGGCATCATTGTGATCGACTTCATCGACATGGA
>JBAUHD010000589.1:0-5631 GCA_049680085.1 Acidobacteriaceae bacterium | reverse complement strand
AAGAGGTGATGAAGGCCCCCGATAAACGCCACTCCAGAGTCGAAGGCCAGGCTGTAGGTGAGCACCGCCCAGAGCACCGTGATGATGGACATCATGGCGATGCACTGCATGAAGATGGACAGCACGTTTTTGCGGCGGACCAGGCCGCCGTAAAAGAGGGCGAGGCCGGGGCCGGTCATCAGCAGAACCAGCGCGGCGCTGGCGAGCATCCAGGAATTATCCGCCGAGGACTGCGCCTGAGCGACCTGGGCTTCAAGATGAGCGAGTTGCGCGACCGTCGCGGCGGGCGCGGCGGTCTGCGCGAAGCACAGTCCGGCGGCGGAGAAAACCACGAACAGAAGCAGAAACTTCAAAAGACAGGAACGCATGGCACCTCGTAACGTTGTGGTGGACAGGTGGTTGCGAGTCCAGCGTAATAGCGAACGCCGGCCAAAGCCCTTCGCATTAAAAAAAGTGATGGAGCGAATTCGGCCTGCTTATGGCAGCGGAGAAAAGGCTGCGAACGTAATCCTTGCGTAGACGCGGCGATGTCCGCGTCGCGGTATAGTGAAGATATGAGTGAGATGGTGCGGGACCGGTATCTCTTTGGCGCGCTTCAGAGCAGCGCGAAAAACCAGGAGAAGGTGAAGGAAGTAAGTTACGGGTACGAGCAGCCGGATGGGATTTTCCTTACTTCGCTGGATGCGGCAATTAATTGGGTGCGAAAAAACTCAATCTGGCCGATGACCTTTGGCCTGGCCTGCTGCGCGATTGAAATGATGTCGATGGGCGCATCGCGGTTTGACGTGGCGCGATTCGGCGCCGAAGTGTTTCGCCCTTCGCCCAGGCAGTCGGACCTGATGGTCATTGCCGGTCGGGTCTCGCAGAAGATGGCGCCGGTCATTCGGCGGCTCTACGACCAGATGCCGGAGCCCAAGTGGGTCATTTCCATGGGCGCGTGCGCGACTTCGGGCGGCGTTTTTCAAAACTACGCATTGTTGCAGGGCGTCAATCAAATTATCCCCGTGGATGTCTATGTACCGGGGTGCCCGCCGCGTCCGGAGCAGTTGATCTATGCGATTACGCTCCTGCAGGAGAAGATACAGCACGAGAAGGGCAGCTTGAAGAGAGTTTTGAACCTGCAGTAGCCGGCGAGTGGGCAGGCTGCGGCGTGCGCGGTGCAGGCTCTCGCCGTGCCGCTTCCGACAGGTTTTTCAGTTGTTACTTTTTTGGCAACTGATAGAAGAAATTACACTCTAAGTATGTAAAGTGTGCTAGTTTGAAATTTGTGGTTTTCGGGCGATTTCGCTCACTGCAGTTTTTCGAGCTTTATTCCAAAAGCAGTAAATTCTTGTTTGACTTCCCAAAGGTTGCGGAGGATATGCGCATGAGGTTTCGTTTGTTCAGTTCATTAAGCCGGATTCTGTTGGCCGGGTGCGTCCTGGGTTTGGGCGCGACAGGCATGTATGGGCAGAGTTCCTCGTCCTTACCAGCCGCTCCAGGAGCGACGCCCCTTTCCCGTGTGGATATTTTCGCCGGATACTCGTATGCCGCTCCCAAGGCCACGGTGGAGACGCCGATGCCCGATGGAACCTACTTCCCCCAGAAGCCGTCGGCAGTTGACGCCGGGGTGCTGGCGAGCGGAGCCTACTACTTCAATCGGCATGTGGGCGGTCAAATCGAATATGGGAATCATCGCGAAGGAAAGAACGACGGTTTCCAGACCATCCAGGCCGGCATTATTTTCCGCTTTCCGTTTGAGCAGGACTCCATCACTCCCTTTGTGCATGGACTGGCGGGCGCGGTGCAATTCGGCGGACCGAATGCGGAGCCGATATCCTACCACTCCTACACCTGGGGTCCGGCTTTAACGGTCGGCGGCGGCATGGACTATGACACGCCGTGGTTCAATCACCGCCTCGCCCTGCGCCTCTTCCAGGCCGACTACGAATATTTCCATGTGGATTTTGGCCCTCAACCGATTTCGGGCGGACGCCTGAATGCGGGCGTGGCGCGCCTGAGTACTGGACTGGTGTTCAAGTTCGGCAACCTCGTGCCTCCTCCGCCAGTGGCCTATGCCTGCTCTGCGAGTCCGGCGTCGGTCTATCCCGGCGAACCGGTCACAATCACGGGCACGGCGACCAACCTGAACCCCAAGAGCAAGGTCTTCTATAGCTGGACGGGCGAAGGCGCGACCGGCACCGACTCCAGCGCGACGGTGCAAACCGGCAGCCTGGCTGCGGGCAGCTACACGGTTTCCGGCCATGTGACGGAAGGCAAGAAGGTCGGCCAGTCCGCGGATTGCACGGCGACGTTCACAGTCAAGCAGTTTGAGCCTCCGACGGTAAGCTGCACGGCGAATCCGACGAGCGTGAATCCGGGCGACAGCTCGACCGTCACGGCGACCGGCATCAGCCCGCAGAACCGTCCGCTGACTTACAGCTATCAGGCTTCGTCCGGCTCCATCAGCGGGGCCAACAACACCGCAACCCTTTCCACCACGGGCGCACCGGCCGGAACCATCACGGTCACCTGCAACGTGGCGGATGACAAGGGTCAAACCGCATCGTCGACGACAACGGTAGACGTGGCCGCGCCTCCTGCACCGCCGACGCCGACAGTCAAGCAGATGTGCAGCATTGAGTTCAACCACGACAAGCGCCGTCCCACCCGCGTAGACAACGACGCGAAGGCCTGCCTGGATGACGTGGCGCTCAACCTGCAGCAGCAAGCGGATGCAACCGCAGTCCTGGTGGGCAACAGCGCACCGGTGCCTGAGGCGCGTGGACGGCATCACCGTCGCCATGCTTCTGCGGAAGCCATGGCTGCCGAGCGCGCGGTGAACACGAAGAACTACCTGGTCACGGAGAAGGGCATCGACCCCAGCCGCATTTCGGTGCGGACGGACAACGCCGGGCAGAATGAGGTGCAGAACTACCTCGTTCCCTCCGGAGCGAACTTCGACAACGATGTGCAGGGCACGACCCCCGTCAATGAAGCGACGGTCAAGGCCAGGCCTCGCACCGCCCGTCACCATCATGCCCGCGCCCGTCACCACAAGGCGGCGAGCTCGACCAAGTAGTACCAACCAGGCTGCAAACAGAACAAGGCCGTCCGGAGCGATCCGGACGGCCTTCTTCTGTGCGGTGGCGCGGGAACCTGGATCGTCATATCGCAACAGCGGGCCTGAACGCTTATCATCGAAGCAAGCGCTGGCGCGCTGCGAGCGAAATTATGAATCGAAAATCGTTCTCCCCCCGCCTCCTGGGCCTCGCCACCCTGGTGACGATTTTGGTAATGGTGTTCCCAGCCCCGGCTCCAGCCGCCACTTTTCGGTGGACTGCGGTCGGCCCTGACGGCGGCGATGCGCGCGCCTTCGCTTCAAGTCCCGCCAACCCGCACCACGTCTATCTGGGCACCGCCAATAGCTGGATCTATCAATCCACCGATGACGGCGCCAACTGGACCCGGCTGGCGCAGTTGGGTACGGGGGACAATCTGGTCGTGGACAACCTGATGGTCGACGAGGCGGATCCGAAGACGCTCTACGCCGGAGTCTGGCGGCTGGACCGCATGGACGGCGGGGTCTACATCAGCCACGACGGCGGACAAAGCTGGATTTCAAGCCCCGGGATGCAGGGAAAATCGGTGCGGGCGCTCGCGCAGGCTCCGTCCGATCCGAAGGTACTGGTTGCGGGCGCGATTGAGGGAGTCTTTCGCACCGATGATGGCGGCCAGCACTGGCGGCAGATCAGCCCCGAAGGCAGCGGCGAAATTCGCAAAGTGGAGTCCATTGCCATTGATCCCACCGACCCGCGCACCCTCTACGCCGGAACCTGGCATCTGCCCTGGAAGACGACCGACGGCGGCGCGACCTGGCACAACATCAAGCAGGGGCTCATCGACGACTCCGACGTATTCTCCATCCTGCTCGATCCCAAATTTCCCAGCACTGTCTATCTGAGCGCATGCTCCGGAATTTACAAGAGTGAAACCGGCGGAGAACTGTTTCGCAAGGTCCAGGGGATTCCTTCCACGGCACGGCGTACGCGCGTCTTGATGCAGGACCCGGTGGACCGGAAGATCATCTATGCCGGGACTACCGAAGGCCTCTACAAAACCCAGAACGGCGGGACCAACTGGGTCCGGATGACTCCGCCAAACCTCATCATCAACGACATTTATGTTGATCCGGCCAATCCGCAACGGGTCCTGTTGGCAACGGATCGCAGCGGCGTGCTGGCCAGCAACGACGCGGGCGCCAGCTTCGTCTCCGCCAACCGCGGCATCTCGCAGCGGCAGGTCGCGGCGCTGCTCGTGGACGAAAAGCATCCCGGCACCATGTACGCCGGCGTGGTCAACGATAAGAGCTACGGCGGCGTCTTCGTGACGACGGACGGCGGCAGAAACTGGACGCAGCGGAGCGCGGGCCTCGATGGTCGCGACATCTTCAGCCTGGGCCAGAGCACGGATGGCGAGATCTTCGCAGGTACCAGCCACGGCCTGTTTCGCTGGGCCGGGACGCGCTGGGAACCGGCCAACCGCGTCGTGAACGTGAAGACCCAAACCACCTACCTGAAGCGTCACGGAAAGCGCATAAAGCACACCGTCGCGGCGGGAGCGAAGTCGTCTGTGATCGATGCGCAGGTGAATCATTTATCGATGAGCGGACCAGTGTGGTTTGCGGCGACCTCGGATGGTGTGTATCGCAGCACCGACCACGGCGCCACCTGGATGGGTCCGGTGCTGAATGAGCCCTATCGGTTTGTGGATGTGCACGACGGAGTGGTTTTCGCGGCGAGTCGGATTGGGCTGCGCCTTTCAGAAGACGGCGGGGAGCAATGGAAGCCGGTATCGCTGCCGGCGGGACTCACCGCGGTGGAGGCGCTGGCGACCACGCCGGAGGGATATCTGTGGGTGGGCGGACGCGAGGGCGCGTTCTACAGCCACGATCACGGACAGACGTGGCAGAGCGTCGGCAACCTGCCGGTGCGTAATATCGACAGCATTGATTACGATGCGGCTCTGGGCCGAGTGGTGCTTACTTCGCGGGATTCCAATCTGGTCTTCGCTCTTGCCCCAGGCAATCAATCGTGGCACTGGTGGAACGCGGGATGGAAGGTGCGGATGGCCCATTGGATTGGCGGACAGATGGTGGGGGCGTCGCTTTATGACGGAATCGTTGTGGAGCCAATACCGGGCGGTGCTGCCGTTTCGGAACAAGCGAAGCGATAAGCCGATTCGAATCCGGCCAGCCGCCCGCGAGGACCTGGACGCGCTCTTCGCGCTCGACCAGAGGTGTTTTCGCCCGGGCATCGCCTATACGAAAACGGAGCTGCGGTATTTTCTGTTTCACCTTCGTTCAGTCTCGGTGGTCGCGGAGGATGCCGAAGCCATTGCCGGTTTCGCGATTGTGGATTTCCAGCTTGAGCGTGGAGAGCGCATCGGTCATATCGTAACCATCGACGTGGCTCCGGAGCAGCGCAGGTGCGGCGTGGGACGCCTGCTGATGGACGCGCTGCTGGGCTTTTGCCGCGAGACCAGGGCCGAGTCGCTGCGGTTGGAAGTCGCCGTGGACAACGACGCCGCACTCGCCTTCTACAAGACGCTGGGATTTGTGGAGACAGGCCGCATCCGCGGCTTCTACATGGG
>JBAUHD010000588.1:0-4607 GCA_049680085.1 Acidobacteriaceae bacterium | reverse complement strand
AAAGTACGGATTGCCGGTGCCCGCGGCAAAAATCACGATACGGCCTTTTTCAAGGTGGCGGATGGCGCGACGCCGGATGTAGGGCTCGCACACCTGGTTCATCTCGATCGCCGACATCACGCGGCAGTACGCGCCGCGCTTCTCGAGGGCGTCCTGCACGGCGAGCGCGTTGATCACGGTGGCCAGCATACCCATGTTGTCGGCGGAAACGCGATCCATGGCCCGGGCCTGGTCCGCGACTCCGCGGAAGAAATTGCCTCCACCCACAACGACTGCGACTTCGACGCCCATCGCGCTGACTTCCGCAATCTCGCCGGCGATTTCGTGCACGCGAGCCACATCCACACCAAAGCCGCGGCCCGCAGCCAGCGCTTCCCCGGAAAGCTTCAAAACAACGCGCTTATACATGCCACTTGCAGTATCTCATGTGCTGCCCGTGCGGGCGGACGGGACTCCGCTGTAATCTAAGAGCATGGGAAGCAAAGATAAAGGCAAAAAGGAAGTAAAGAAGCAGCCCAAACCCAAGCCGAAAGTCGAGCCTGGGCGCAAGCGCGATGGCTGGAACCCGTCTGCTGTTCCACCATCCAAATAGCATCTCAAACAGCGACTCTGGAAGCGGCAATGCGCTCCCGCGCAATGCCGCTTTCATTTCTGCGCGCCGCTCGCCAAGAACGTATTCAACTCGCCGTAGGGAGTGATGCCGTCAAATCCAGCCGCGGTTCCCTGCTCCGCTATTTCGTTCGCGGCGCATCACGAGGCCCCCAGTTCCTCTGGAACCAGTTCTAACCTGCCTCGCAACAAAACGCCCCGGACCACCTCACTGCTCCGGGACGTTTTTTTTGTTTTTGAATTGTCGTGAAAACTCAGTTCACCGAATGACAATTCCATGACAACGCCTCCGCGCCAAAAGGCCTACATTCGCCTCCATGCGACCAGTTCGCACAGCTCCGATTACACATAACCGTGTCCTCGTAGCCAGAGAGGATGAATATGCAAACCGCACGAACGCTTCGAATCCGTGTTCCGGGCCTGATGCTTTTGATGATGGCGGCGGCTGTTACCACTGTCCGCGCTGCCGGTCAGACGTTCATTGGATCTTTCCACACTGTCACCGCCGTCAGCACCACTGTGCCGACAAACGGCGATCTCAACCCATACGGCGTTGCCCGCATTCCTGTGAGCCGGGGAAAGCTGGTCCGAGGACAATTCCTCATCAGTAACTTCAACAATGGCGCGAATCAGCAGGGGACAGGCACGACCATCGTGCAGATCGCGCCCAACGGAACATTCTCTCTGTTCGCCCAGATCGACGCGAGCAAGGTCTCATGCCCCGGAGGCATCGGCCTCACCACGGCGATTGTGGCTCTGCGCCGGGGGTTTGTGGTCGTGGGAAGCCTGCCCACCACCGACGGCACTTCGGCCACAGCTCAGGCCGGTTGCCTCATCGTCCTGGACAGCATGGGGAATGTCGTCGAGACAATCTCCGGTCATCACATTAACGGCCCGTGGGACATGGTCGCCGTGGATGGCGGGCGTCTCGCTGCGCTGTTTGTCACAAACGTGCTCAACGGAACCGTCGCCGCGAACGGAAGCGTTGTGAAGCGCGGAACAGTCGTCCGCCTCTTGATGAGCTTTCCCGATCACAAGCCGCCTCAGCTTCTCAAAAGTGACGTGATTGCCAACCGCTTTCCGGAGCGCACCGACGCGGGTGCCCTGGTCATCGGGCCCACCGGCGTTGCGTTCGACGACGACTCAGGGACTCTGTTCGTCGCTGACAGCCTGAGCAACCGGATTGCGGCAATTCCCAATGCGCTCTTCCGAAATCGCCCGGCGAATGCCGGCCTTACAATCTCGGAGGGCGGAAAGCTCAATGATCCCCTTGGCCTTGTGCTCGCTCCCAATCATCATCTGCTGGCCGCGAATGGGAACGATGGAAACATCCTCGAAATAAACCCGAGGACCCGTCGACAGGTGGCGGCCAGGCTTGTCGACGACACCGGAGGACCGCCTCCGGGAGCGGGCGCCTTATTTGGTCTGATTGCGGTGCGTGATGGCGTGTACTTCGTGGATGACGCCTCGAACACATTCAACCTGCTTCACTGACCCACGAATCGGATGTGGCGGGAAGATGGCGTCATCCCCCGCCACATATCTCATTCCGGGACAGGTTCTTGCTTGAACAGCGTGTTCAATTCGCCGTGGGACACGATGCCGTCAAATGCGGTCGTAGTTCCCTGCCCGGCCAGTTCTTTGGCGGCGCGGATGAACCCGGTCCACGCGGCGCGGGCAAGCGCGGCGCCGACGCTGACGCGGCGAACTCCGAGTTGCGCCAGATCAGCGATGTTCAACCCGATGTTTGAGCCCAGCAGCACGTTGACCGGCTTGGGCGCCGCCGCGGTAACGATGGCCTGAATGTCGTCGCGTTGGGTCGGCCCAGGTGCGTAGAGCACGTCGGCCCCCGCTTCCGCATAGGCTTGAAGGCGGCGAATCGACTCACGCAGCGGGTCGGCGTGGCCGACGAGAAAGCACTCCGCCCGGGCCGTCAGCAGCACGTCCGCGCCGGAGTCATCAATGGCCGCGCGCGCCGCCTTGACGCGCTCAACGGACAATCGAAAATCAAAGAGCGGGCGGTCGCGGTCGCCGGTTGAGTCCTCGATGGAAAGACCGGCGACTCCGGTAGCGGCGCAGAGGCGGACATTGTGCCCAACTGCTTCTGGCTCCCGCGCATAGCCGCCGAGGAAATCGGCGTTCACGGGCAGATCGACCGATGCGACGATCTCGGCAATGTGGGCGAGCATGGCATCACGCGCAACGCCCGATTCCCCGTCAGGCACTCCGCGCGAAAAAGCGAAGCCCGCGCTGGTGGTCGCCAGCGCCTTGAAGCCCAACCCGCGAAGATACCGCGCCGTCCCCGCGTCCCAGGGGTTAGGGATAACGAAACAGCCGCTCTGGTGCAGGCGGCGAAACTCAGCGCGGCGCGAACCAACATCGGAAGCTTGCATAAGCGCTATTATGCGCTCTTCGTTGTGGCCGGGCAGCCGAGTGGAAAACCAAAAAAGGAAGGCCCGGACATCGCCGGGCCGTCGCTCTTGCTTGCGGAAATAAAGCTACTGCGCTTCTTCGCTGACCCTGACCTGCGCCACGGTCCAGTTCGGGTCGCCTACCTTGAAGCGAGCGAAGCGCCGCACCGAGAGGTTCTCGCCCAGCTTGCCGATCTTCGTCGCGATCAGGTCCTTGATCGTGACGGATTGCTCCTTGATGAAGGGCTGCTCCAGCAGGCAGACCTCTTCGTAGAACTTGCCCATCTTGCCTTCGACGATCTTTTCAATCACCGGAGCGGGCTTGCCGGTCGCCGCGGCCTGGGCGCGGTAGATTTCCTTCTCGCGCTCGAGGTCCTCGGCCGTTACATCCTCCTTGCGGATATAGCGCGGGTCGGTCGCCGCAACGTGCATGGCGATGTCCTTCAGCAGCTCCTGGAAATCAGCCGTGCGGGCAACGAAGTCGCTCTCACAGTTCACCTCCAGCAGAACGCCGATCTTGCCTCCCGCATGAATGTAGGTTCCCACCGCACCCTCGTTCGTGGTGCGCGAAGCCTTCTTCGCCGCCGACGCCATGCCGCGCTTGCGCAGGATCACGAACGCCTGCTCCATGTCGCCTTTCGACTCCTGCAACGCCTTCAGGCAGTCGCCCATGGGCGCGCCGGAGCTCTCGCGGAGTTGCTTCACCAGTTTCGCATCAATCTTTTCAGTCACTGCGGACATTTCCTTTTCCAATCCCTTTCATGGTTCCAAAGACAAAGAAAGCGTGGCCCTTCAAAGAAGGCAGCCACGCTTCCCGAACTCCAGGCGGCCTGAGGCCGCGCAAAGTTAAAGACTGCTCTCCGCCGCCTCGGCCTCTTCCAGCGCCGCTACAATCGCGGGAGCCTTGCGGATTCCTCCGCCCAGCGCCGCTTCCAGATCGACTTCTTCGGTCTCTCCGGAGGGCTCACCCGCGGCAGCTTCTTCGCTTCCCTCTTCCGCGCCCGCCTGAATATCGGCGGTTACGCCGGCGATTTCCGCCGCCTGCTTGTCGCCGGACATCTGCACGCCCTCGATCACCGAATCGGAGATCTTCGACGTGAACAGACGAATGGCACGCAGCGCGTCATCGTTGCCGGGAATCACGTGATCGACCACCGTCGGATCGCAGTTTGTATCCACAACGGCGACCACCGGAATCCCCAGCTTGCGCGCTTCCTTCACCGCAATGGCCTCGTTGTTCGAGTCCACGATAAACAGCGCGTCCGGCAAGCGGCGCATATTCTTGATTCCGGCCAGATTGGCCTGTAAGTGCTTGCGCTCGCGCTCCAGCTTGATGACTTCCTTCTTGGTGAGCAGGTCGTAGCGGCCGTCGGAGGCCATGTCGTCCAGTTCCTGAAGGCGCTTCACCGATTTCTGTACCGTGACCCAGTTGGTGAGCAGCCCGCCCAGCCAGCGCTGGTTGATGTAGAACATCCCGCACCGCGTGGCTTCTTCCGCAATCGCATCCTGCGCCTGGCGCTTGGTGCCGACAAACAGGATGACCTTCCCCGTCGCCGTCAGGTCCGTAACGAACTTGCTGGCTTCCTT
>JBAUHD010000587.1:0-8606 GCA_049680085.1 Acidobacteriaceae bacterium | reverse complement strand
CAGCGGCGAAGCAAAACAGCGGCCAGCTATACTGAAGCCTTCCCATGTCCACCACTCCTCAGGTCCCGGCGACCGCGCTCGTCTACAACGACTGGTACCCGGCCATGCGCAGCCGTGATCTGCGCGGTAACAAGCTCCGCGCCACCATGCTGCTGGGCATTCCCATGGTGCTGGGACGCCGCGACGACGGCAAGCTCTTCGCCATGCGCGACAACTGCCCGCATCGCGGCATTCCGCTATCGTGCGGATGGTTCGACGGGCGCGAGCTCACCTGCAGATATCACGGCTGGGTGTTCGAGCCGGCCAGCGGCCAGTGCGCGCGTATTCCTTCGCTGACCTCGCATGACACACTCGATCCGTCGAAAATCTACGCCACGGCGTTCCCGTGCGAAGAACGCGACGGCTACGCCTGGGTCTACGTCCCCGAGCCTGGAACCGGTCGCGCCCGCGCCGATGCGCCGCCGCCCGTGCCCGAAGCCCCGAAGTTTGGCGCGAAGTTCCGCAGCGCGCACCTCACCGCGGACCTGCCCTGCAACGTGGACCACGGCATCATCGGCCTCATGGACCCGGCGCACGGCCCGTTTGTGCATCAGGCCTGGTGGTGGCGGAAGCGGGCCTCGATCCACGAAAAGGAGAAGCATTTCGAGCCCATCCCCGAAGGCTTCCGCATGTCGGCCCACGCGCCCTCCGGCAACAGCGCTCCCTACAAGCTGCTCGGCGTCTACGGCGAGCCCATCACCACGACCATCGACTTTGTTCTTCCCAACCGGCGCTATGAGACGATCCGCTGCGGCCAGAAGTGGTTCTCAAGCCTGACCACCGTCACTCCCACCGTCGCGAATGCCTGCCGCATCGACGTCTACGCCGCATGGAATATCTTTTACGCAGTCCCGTTCGTTACGCCGATCGCGAAATTTTTCGGCAAGCGCTTTGTGCGGCAGGATCAGATGACGATGATCCAGCAGGCCGAGGGGCTGAAGCATGATCCTTCGCTGATGCTTATCGACGACGCGGACCGCCCGGCAAAATGGTACTTCGCGCTGAAACAGGCCCGGCTGGAAGGCGAGTCCGGACGGCATCCGATGAGCGGGCCTGTCACGCTGCACTGGCGCAGCTAGGACTGGCCGTCCAGGCACACGCGCCTTCGGCGTCCCGGAAGCATTCACTAATTCCCGGCTGGAGCAATGGAGCGTATCTCACCGGGGACGCTGCCGGTCAGTATTTCCAGCCGACCACTGGCCGTCCCCGAACTTCGGAACCCTTGAGCAACCCCGGCGCGGCGTATGATGTCGTAATCGATATGACCGACGCATCCGAGCTGCTCTGGCCCAGCCTGCCCTGGGACGAATGGAAAGACACCGCCGATACGCTGCATATGTGGACGCAGATTGTGGGGCACACCCGGCTTGCGCTGTGCGCTCCGCAGAACCACTGGTGGCACGTGACCCTGTACGTCACGGCGCGAGGGCTTACGACTTCTCCCATTCCCATTCCTTCCGGGAAGGGTCGCGACGAATGCTTCGACGTGGAGTTTGATTTCATCGACCACCGGCTGGTGATCCGCCTCAGCACCGGCCCGGTGAAAGTCTTGCCGCTGCGGGCGCAGAGTGTCGCGGATTTTTATCGCGAGTACATGGGTGCGCTGGCGTCGATGGGCATTGAAGTTACGATTCACTCCGGGCCGGACGAGGTCGCCGATCCCATTCCCTTTGCCGAGGACACGGTCCATGCCTCCTATGATCCCGACGCGGCGCACCGGTTCTGGCAAATCCTGATGCGGTCGGCCCTGGTGTTCCAGGAGTTCCAGACCCATTGGCTGGGCAAGGCGAGCCCCGTGCATTTCTTCTGGGGCAGCTTCGATCTGGCGGTGACGCGGTTTTCAGGCCGCCGCGCTCCGGAGCGGCCCAACGCCGACGCCATCACGCGCGAAGCCTATTCGCACGAGGTCATCAGCTTCGGATTCTGGCCCGGCAACGGAGGCTACGGGAAGCCCGCCTACTATGCCTATGCCGCGCCCGAACCTGCGGGTCTGAAAAGCGCGTCCGTGCGCCCGGCGGCGGCCTTCTACAGCACCCAGCTCAGCGAATTTCTGCTCCACTACGACGATGTGCGGCAGTCTCCATCGCCCTCCGGCGCCATTCTCGAATTCATGGAGAGCGTCTACGCCGCCGCCGCCGCGAACTGGGACAATGCGGCGCTGGAACGCGGCGGACCGGTTACAAGATAAAAACGCGGAAAAATGAAACCCCAAGGTAGCGGGTCAGTTATCTCGAAGTGGGATCGAAAATTTGATGCACAGGGGCTAAAAGCCCCGTCGTAATTTGAGCGGTTTAGGGCACGAGTCAACTCGTGCCCTGATACGAAGCATGTCCCCCACACAAGCAAAATCGCTTGTGTGGGCCACCCACTATCAATCCCTCAGGGGCTAAAGCCCCATTCATTACGAGGCGCTTATGTACGGGCTGAAGCCCGTACCCTTCAAACTGAGACACTACCGAGTGCCGGCGTTTCCTATTCATCCATCACCAGCTCATCCACGGAGATTCTCAGCATCTCGCCGAGTTCGTGGAAGCCTTTGAGCCACGCTTCCGGGTCCGGCACCGCTGGCTGCGGCTTCCTCCGCCACACGTCGTACCAGATGTTCTGCGCCTGCCACAGGTTCAGATCAAAGGGCAGCTCGCCCAGCATTCTGGCCACCAGCAATGTGTTCTCCAAAGTGGAGAGTTGCTCGGTCTGCTCGACCACCTCCGCCTGCAGGTCGACCATGGCGCGCTTCATTCTCACATCGGCCAGGTAACTGAGCTGCGAGGTCTCGAGAGGAATCTGGTCGGCCTCCGCCAACTCCAGCCAGGCGCGTAACTGGAGCGCGTCAATGGGCTCGCTTTCGAGCGCGTGCCGCAGCCCGGCGCCGATGGCGAAGTTGGCGGCCAGCGTCAACGCCTCGGGCCGAGGCAAACCCGTCTGGCTCAGAAAGTGCAGCAGCGAGGCCTGGCTCTTGTAAATGGACGCCAGCGCGCCCTCCACTTCCGATAGCGCCGACTTCAGGATGAGGCCAACGATGCGGCGCTGCTCGTCGCGGAACAGCGACCGGATGGAATAGGTCGGCGGGGGAAAATGCTGGTCGAAAGCCCGGATCACCGCGGACAGATCGGCGCGGATGGTGGCGTTTCTCGCCTCCCGGATAAATGTCTCGTGAGCGGCTACGGTTTCCGCCGAGGGATGCTCGCCATAGGGTTTCACGGCCGCGGTGATGTTCTGGTCCCCGAAGTGGAGCACGGCGAAGGCGATGATTTCGCGCTCCCCGGTCAGATTTGAGCGCACTGAGGCGCGCCCGATCAGCAGCCGCCCATGCCCGGAGGTCACGGTGCGGTGCTGCAGGCGGCGAATCGTGTAGCAGAACAGGTGGGTGCGGCTCCCATAAGTCGAAAACGCGGAGCTGATCGCATAATGCGCCGCCACCTGCTCCAGGTTCACCCGCTCGCCCAGCACGCGGCGCTGGTAGATGTCCGCGCCCGTGCCTTGCGAGGGGAGATTGCTCTGGGCGTGCTTGAGCGCGCCGATAAAGTCCAGATTCAGCGCCGCGCCCCATTCACTGAAAAGCTTTTCCGCAAGATGCAGGACGCGGCCGGCATAGGCGATCACCTGCACGGTTTCAATCCCCGAAATGTCGTCGAAAAACCAGCCTCAGCTCGTATACATCAGCATCGAGTTGCGTTCCAGCTCCATGAGCTGAAGCGCGGTGACGCGCTCGGCGGGCGTCAGCTCGCGGCTCGCCTGGGCGGCCAGAAAATCGGCCGTTTTCTCGCGATCCAGCACAACCTCGATGTAGGCGTCGCGGGCTTCGTCAAGGTTGCGAAATATCTGGGAGGCTTGCGCCTGAACCAGCGGAGCCACCCCGTCGCGGACCCCATCCAAGGCAGAGCGCAGAGGAGTCCGCCACCGCTGGTTCCAGCCCTGATGCCCGCCGTTGCACCCGCAGTCCGACCTCCAGCGCTCGATTCCATGCGCGCAGCTCCACGACGTGTTCTCGAAGATCCGCGCCTCGTATTCGGGCGGAAACATCTCGAGAAACTGCCCGTAGTTGGTGAGCCTGGCGTGGCCTTCGCTCTCAATCCGCTTCAGCGTCCAGGCCAGCGCCATTTCCCCAAGCCGGTGGTGATGGCCATAGCTCTCCCCATCCGTCGCCACATGGACAATTTGGCCACGATGGTTGTTTTCCTCTGAAAAGCCCTCCAGCAAACGCTGAACAAACTGGTCTCCGTCGTTGAGCAGGCCCTCAAACGCGATGGCGCGCGACAGGGGACCGTTGTAGAAGAAGACCGCGATGGATCGGTCGCCGCTGAGCCGCACCAGGTAGGGCCGTGTGGTATCCACCGAAGCGCCCGGCGTATCGATCCAGTCGCCCCCGTCCCGAGCGTAGTCCTCGTGCTCAAAGCTCATTTGCGCGCCGGCGCCGTTATGCAGCGGCCGCACCGCCGCGCACTGGTGGGGCGCCAGCACCACAAACCGGATGCCCTCGTCCGCCAGCAGCTCCAGCGATTCGTTATCCACCGCGGTTTCGGGGAGCCACATCCCCTCAGGCTGGCGCTGGAAGCGGCGGCGGAAGTCGGCGATCCCCCAGCGAATCTGCGTAATGCGATCGCGCTTCGAAGCCAGCGGCAGAATCACATGGTTGTAGACCTGGGCCATGGCCGACCCGTGGCCACCAAAGCGCTTCTGGCTGTTGGCGTCGGCGTCCAGAATCATCCGATAGACTCGGCCCGCGTTGACCTCAAGCCAGGAGAGGAGCGTCGGGCCGAAGTTAAAGCTCATCCGCCCGTAGTTATTGAGAATACGGATGATACGGTTTTCCAAGTTGACGATGCGGGCAGCCCCGTTGGGGGCATAGCATTCAGCCGTGACTCGCTCATTCCAGTCGTGGTAGGGAGCGGCGGAATCCTGCGTCTCCACAGTCTCCAGCCACGGGTTCTCGCGCGGAGGCTGGTAGAAATGTCCATGAATGCAGACATAGCGGCGCGAGGAGGACTGGTCCTGATTCTCCATCCTCCTACTTTAATTGAATGGGCAAACCGGGAGGCTGTCTTGATGCCTACGGTTCGCCTCAGAGCTCACGCAAATGGTCGCTTGGGGAGTGGGTAAAATATAGAAAACAAAGGGGAGGTTAGGTAAAATATTTAGAATCAGCTAGATAGAATTGTCAAGTTTTATTTTGTTAAGCTGCTGATTCTAAAGGGACGAAAAATGCATTTGATTTATGGTGGATTTGGTAGTCTGAACTTATAGAGGGATTTTTGGCGGGAGGGCACAGCTTGGGGCTGTGCCTTTTGCTTTTTGGGGACTTCAAAAATCGGGGGGGCGGGGGCGAAAAGTGCAGGTTCCTCCGCTGCGTCCGCTTCGCGGACTTCGGTCGGAATGACAAACGTTGTGGCAAGGGAAATCAATTTTCGTTGTGGCAAGGGAAATCAGTTTTCGTTGTGGCAAGGGAAATCAGTTTTTGAGGAGAGAATGAATGTCTGAATCTGTGGCGCTTTGCACCCATATTAAGACTGACGGAATCGTCTGCGGCTCGCCCGCGGTTTCGGGGACTGAGCTTTGCTACCACCACTCGGCGGTCAAAACAGCGCTGGGGAAGGTTCAGTCGCCCAATGAGTTTGGGGTTTGCCCCATCCCGTTTGTCTTTCCTGAAGACCGGGCTTCGATGCAGATCAACTTCTTCCTGCTGTTGACGGCGTTCAATGAAGGGCGGATTGATGTGCGCACTTACAATTGCATGCTCAGCATGTTGAGGTCGATGGCGAGGAACCTGGGGAAATCGGGATCGCTGGTGGAGGAAACCAGCGATCAGGGAGAGGCGAGTGATCAGCAATCAGCGGTCAGCGTTCAGGAAAATGCGAGCGGTCAGCGATCAGCGGTCAGCGATCAGGGAGGCAGTGATCCCACGTCTCAAAGGCGAGACCCTTCGGCGGGCTCAGGACAGGCTGTGGGGCACCCGCCTGTGGGGCACACACATACGCAGGCGCAGGCTCGAACCTCTCTGACAGCTTAGCCGGCGCGGCGCCGGCGCGGGGCGGCTTCCTTTTTGGGGGGCTTTCTTGCGGGCATTTCCAGGGTCTTGCCGTTGCCGGTTTTTGATTCCGCGCCTTCGGTGTGGCGCTCCATGCTGGCCTTGAGGGCGTCCATGAGGTTGATAACTTTGGCGGGGGGCTTTTTGCGCGGATGCTCGACTTCAATTTCGGCTCCGGCGGCTTTCTGTTCCACCAGATTTTCCACCCGCGCCTGGTACTCGTCGTTGAACTGGGAAGGATCAAACTGGGCGGTTAGCTGCTTCATGAATTGCTCGGCCAGTTCGACCTCGGCCGTTTGCACGCTGGCGACGGGCTGGTTGCCATATTCGGCGACCTCGCGCACCTCCGCCGGGTAGTAAAGGGTGTGCAGCACGATTCCCTTGTCGTAGGGGCGCAGCATCACGATCTGCTCGCGCTGGTGCAGCGTGATTTTGGCGATGGCGCCGAGCTTGAGGTGTTCCATGCCCTGGAATATGAGCGTGTAGGCGCGTTGGCCGGCGGTTTCAGCAACGGTGAAATAGGAGGTCTGGAAATAGAGCGGGTCCACGTCGTCGAGCTTGACGAAGCTTACGATGTCCATGGTTTCTGACGAGGCGGCTTCGAGGGTGCGCAGCTCCTCACTGGTGACCTGCACGTTGCCGCCGCCCTCGACGGGATAGCCCTTGGCCAGTTCGTCGCGCTCGACCACGCGCTCGCAATGGGGGCAGTAGAGCTGTTGCTTGACGCGGGTTCCGCAGACGGCGTGGATTTGGTGGAAGCTTACGTGGGACTCGCGCGCCGCCGCGTAAAGACGGATGGGGACGGAGATGAGGCCGAAGGAAAAATAGCCCTTCCAGACGGTGGAAGCCATGACCTTAGCTAAGAAGCAAATGGGGGGAAAGCGGATGGCTGCGAACCCACATCTCAAAACCGAGATGTGGGGCACCCGCAGCTACTGGGCGGGGACGGCTACCAACTCTGGCGCGGAGAATTTTACGCCGGGGACATCGAGCTTGACCTTGAGGTTCTCAATCTGCGGCTTTTTGTGGGTGGGCGTCGTAAACCCGAGTTCATATTGGTTTTCCAGCCGCCTGCTGATCTCGTCGAGATAGGGAGAGAAGGAGACGGGATTGCCCAATCCCTGATAATAGAGCCGTCCGCCGGTGCTCTCGGTCACCATCATGAGCAGGTTTTGCCCACCGCTGGCGAGCCATCCGACGCGGCTGGCGAGGCCCGCGTTGTGCCAGTAGAGCGCGTCGATTGTGACGCGCGCGCGGATGGAATCGTTAATGGCGGTCTGGACGTAGGGGTCGGAAGGATCGAAGCGCACCTCGTAGGGATCGATTCCGTCGGTGATGACGATCATCTGGCGGCGGTTCTCTGTGTTGCGCGAGGGCCAGTTCTTCGCGAGGGCGGAAATGCAGAAGTACGGGCTGGCGCCGCTGCCGGCGCTTCCGGCAGGCAGGTGCAATGCCTGCGCGGCGCGATTCTTGTCGGCGGTAAGCGGCTGCTCGATGACCGCACGCCCGTTCATCATGTAGGCGATGGCGACTTCGGTGGTGGGCGGCAGCGAGCGGATGAATTGCGTGATGTCGCTCAACTGGCTTCCCAGGCTGGTGCGGGCTCCGCTGTCGATCATGATGACGAGTTCCAGCCCGGCGCGGTCGCCGCGCAAGGGGGTAACGCTCTGCGTCTCGACGGATTTGCCGTTGACCTTGATCTTCACGTCCTGCGGCTGGACGGAAGGCGTCTGCTCCTTCTTTTTCGGCATGACGGTAATGACCGTATTCAGGGGAACGCGGTCTGAAGGCTGGCCGGTTGGCGCGAGCTGCGGCGCTGCAAATGGAGAGGCCGCAGGCGGAGCGGCCGCGAACGCGCTGCCGGCAGTTGCGATTGACAACGCCGTGACGCAACCGGCGGCGGAAAAAAATCGGCGAAGTCTCATCTGTTGCTCCTCATTCCACTATGGCATTTGCTTCTCAGTCTATCCGCAACAGCGCTCGATTGTGGTAATCCGGTCAACGGCATCCAGTTCTTCAGACGAATTCGATCCGGCGAAAGACTCTCTATCGTGTATTCTCCTGAAGATGAAGCGTGTACTCACGGCTGTGGTCCTGGTTCCTCTGGTGGTGTGGCTGGTGTTCGGCGACTCTTTCTGGCTGATCACGCTGGTGGTGGCCGCGGTGGCGGAGCTGGCGCTTTGGGAATACCTGTCGCTGGCCGATGCCACCGGCGCGAAAACGCCGCGCCTGGCCGCCGGCCTCGCGGTGGCCGCGCTCTTTGCGCTGACGTTTTTCCGTCCGGAGCTTCTCACTCCGCTGGTGGGCGCCGTCACGCTGGTGCTGCTCATCGTCTGCGCCTTTCGCTCGCCGCTTCAGCGAGTGCTCCCGGACGCCGCCTTTTCCATTTTCGGCGTCCTCTATGTTGGACTCACGCTGACCACGCTTCCGCTTTTGAGCCAGCAGGAGAACGGCCCGTCGCTGCTCATCTTCCTGCTGTTCGTGGTGTGGGCGGGAGACACGCTGGCGCTTTACATTGGCCGGACGTGGGGACGCAAGAAAC
>JBAUHD010000586.1:0-2421 GCA_049680085.1 Acidobacteriaceae bacterium | reverse complement strand
CCCGCGGCATGGACGCCCACGAAAGGCGCCAGCGCAGCATTAAAATCCTCGACACTGTGGGTCTCGACGGCTTCGAAGCCGCCTACCCCAAGGAACTCTCCGGCGGCATGCGCCAGAGGGTCGGCTTCGCCCGCGCCCTCGTCGTCGAGCCCGAAGTCCTCTTCATGGACGAGCCCTTCTCCGCCCTTGACGTGCTCACCGCCGAAAACCTCCGCAGCGAGTTGCTCGAGCTCTGGCAGAAAAAAACCATCCCCACCCAGGCCATCTTCCTTGTCACCCACAACATTGAGGAAGCCGTCCTGCTCGCCGACCGCATCATTGTGCTGGGGCGCAACCCCGGCCACGTCCGCACCGACTTCAAAGTCACGGCGCTCCCCCACCCCCGTGACCGCAAAAGTCAGCCCTTCACCCAACTCGTGGATTACATCTACAAGGTCCTCACCCGGCCCGATGTCGCTCCCGCCGCCGTCCCCACGCTGGAACCCGGACGCCGCATCCGCGACCAGCGCCAGATGCGCTATGAAATGCTCCCGCACGCGCGCCCCGGCGGCATCGCGGGCCTGCTCGAACTCATCATCGACCTCACCGACAAGGACACCAGCGGCCGCGCCGACATCTATCGCCTCGCCGACGAGCTGGCCTTCGAGATCGACGACCTTCTGCCCATCGTCGATGCCGCCGCCCTGCTCGGCTTCCTGCGCGTCGAAGAAGGCGACGTCGTCATCACCTCTGCCGGCCGCGAATACGCCGAGTCGGAAATCCTCAAGCAGAAGGAATATTTCCGCCAGGCCGCCACTGAGCACGTCCTGCTGCTGCGCCAGATCACGCGCGCTCTCGACAACAAAACCGATCACACCGTCCCCGAGGAGTTCTTCCTCGACATGCTCGACGAGCAGTTCAGCGAGGAGGAAACCCAGCGCCAGCTTGAAACCGCCATCAACTGGGGCCGCTACGCCGAACTGTTCGACTACGACGCCGGACGACGCCGCTTCATCCTGCCCGAAACTGAGGAGTCCGCTCCCTCGCTGGAGGAGGCCGAGTGAGCGAGCGTCGCACATTTTCCCGCGAGCTGATCGCCGAGCGCACCTGGCCGTTCATCCTCGACCTCAGCGTGGCCGCCGCCCTGCTCGCCGGCTTCTACGCTATCCTTTGGATCGCCAAGTTCTGGTTCAGCTCCGCCATTCCCGAAGTCGCCATCCAGCGCTCCCCCTGGCACCTGCCGCTCTACGCCTTCTATTCCACGGCCCGCATCTTCATCGCCTACATCCTCAGCCTCGCCTTCGCCATCATCTACGGATACATCGCCGCCTATAATCCGCGCGTCGAGGGGCTGATGATCGCCACCCTCGACATCCTGCAATCCATCCCCGTGCTCAGCTTCCTGCCCGGCGTCATGCTGGCCATGATGTCTCTCTTCCCTTCCCGGCAAATCGGCATCGAGATGGGAGCCATCCTGCTCATCTTCACCGGCGAAGTCTGGAACATGGCTTTCAGCTTCTACTCTTCGCTCAAAAGCATTCCCCGCGAACTGCGCGAGGCCTGCGACATCAATCACTTTTCCCCGCTCCAGCGCCTCTTTCAGCTTGAGCTGCCTTTTGCCACCATCGGCCTGGTCTGGAACTCCATGGTCTCGGTCGCCAGCGGATGGTTCTTCCTCATCGTCTGCGAAATGTTCCCCGTCGGCAGCCGCAACTTCCGCCTTCCCGGCCTCGGCTCTTACCTGCAAACCGCCGCCTCCAACGGAGACACCCAGGCCATGGTCTACGGCGTTATCACCATGGTTCTGATCATTGTGCTGACGGATCAACTGCTCTGGCGTCCACTCATCGCCTGGTCCGACAAATTCAAATTCGAGAGCGTCGAGAGCGTGGACCGCGTGCGCTCCCCCATCCTCCACATCCTCCGCAACTCCAATGTGGTGGATTTTCTTCAGCGCCGCGCCTTCACGCCGATCCGCGAAGACATGTATCGCCGCATCGCTCTGCGCCGCGAGCATCACACCGCGCGCAAGCAGTCCCGCCGCGTCTCGCGCCGCACCGCCGGCATCGTGACCATTGTTTTGTGCATCGCCGCCTTCGCCGCCGTCATTGTGGCGGCCTTCCACGCCACGCTGCTGCTGCGGAATATTCACGCCCATCAACTGCTCGAAATTTTCGAGGGCGCGGGCGCGACCTTCCTGCGCGTCAATGTTTCGCTGCTGCTCGCCTCGCTCTGGACCATTCCCGTCGGCGTCGCCATCGGCTTCAATCCGCGCCTGGCTCACATCACGCAGCCGCTGGCGCAAATCGCCGCATCCTTCCCTGCCACCGCGCTCTTCCCTGTCATTCTCCTCGGCCTCATGAGCCTCGGACTGGGACTCGGCATCGGCTCCATCGCCCTCATGATGCTCGGCACGCAGTGGTACATCCTCTTCAACGTCAT
>JBAUHD010000585.1:0-1897 GCA_049680085.1 Acidobacteriaceae bacterium | reverse complement strand
GTCACCCGCTCCAGCTTGAACTCGCGCGTCAGCTCCTCCTCGGTGAATGTTTCGCGCGTGCCGCCTTCGGCGCCCCAGCCCAGCAGGGCCAGATAATTCACCAGCGCTTCGGGCAGAATCCCCATCTCGCGAAAGCTCGCAATCGAGGTCGCTCCATGCCGCTTCGAGAGCCGCTCGCGGTCGCTGCCCAGAATCGTCGAGAGGTGCGTGAACTCCGGCACACTCCACCCGAACGCCTCATAAACCGCCACCTGCTTGGGCGTATTCGACAGGTGGTCGTCGCCGCGAATCACGTGCGTAATTTCCATCAGCGCGTCGTCCACCGTGACGACGTAGTTGTAGACCGGAACGCCTGAGGAACGCACCAGGATGGGGTCGCTCACCGTCTCCTGCGCGAACTCCACCTCGCCGCGCACCATGTCGTGAAAGCGCAGCGGGTGGTCGGGAATCCTGAGCCGCACGGCAAACGGCTCGCCCAGCGCGGCGCGCTCCGCCGACTCCTCCGCGCTCAAGGCCCGGCACCTGCCCGAGTACACCTGCGGACGACGCTCCGCGGTCGCCCGCGCCCGTTCCGCCTCCAGCTCTTCATGGGTGCAGAAGCAGCGATATGCTTTGCCCTCGGCGAGCAGCCGCTCCGTGTGCTCGCGATAAATCCCCAGCCGCTCCGACTGCCGATAGGGCGCGTGCGGGCCTTCGACTCCCGGCCCTTCGTCCCAGTCCAGACCGAGCCAGCGCAGGTCTTCCATCAACTGCGTCTCATGCTTCACTTCGCTGCGGTCCAGATCGGTGTCTTCAATGCGCAGCAGAAACTGGCCACCCGTATGCCGCGCAAACAGCCAGTTGTAGAGCGCGGTCCGCGCATTGCCCACATGCAGCAAGCCGGTGGGGGAGGGAGCAAAGCGAACGCGCGTCTTCTGGGCATTCATATATTCCGAGCTTATCAAGCTTCCTGATCACTGATCGCTGAACGCTCGCTACTTGAAGTGCTCCCACCCCCGCGCCTCCAGCGTAGACAATCGGCCATTCTCATCCCGAAGCATCATCCGGGGCCGCCCTTTTCGCCGAGCTACCATTTGCCCAATCCGCCGCACCGCAACTCCGGCCACAGTGCGCGGAACCTTCGCGCCAGGCCGTGCGGTGAACAACAGCTCATAATCATCGCCGCCGTGCAGAGCCAACTCCAATGACGATTCACTCAGCCCCGCACGCTCCGCCTCCAACGCTGACCGATGCACTGGAATCGCCGCCGCATCCAATTCCGCCGCCAGCCCCGACTCCTCACAAATGTGACCGAGGTCTGTCGAAAGCCCATCGCTGATATCAATTGCCGCGCGCACCAGCCCCGCTTTCGCCAGCTTCGCCGCCACAGCCAATCGAGGCTCCGGGAAAAAATGCGGATGGTTCCCGTCCGCCTTCCTCAATTCAGCAAACTTTCGCGGCCCCCGCTCCAGAGCCAGCAACTCCGCCGCCGCGCCGCCGAGCGCACCGGTGACGTAAATCGAATCCCCGACCTTCGCGCCGGACCGCGGCCACGCTGCTCCGCGCTTCACCGCGCCGAGCAGCACAATATCGAAGCAAGCCGGCCCAACCGCCCGCGCCGTATCTCCTCCCGCCAGCGGAACCTTATATTGATCCGCCAGCGCCAGCAACCCATCCAGAAACCGCTCCACCCAAGGCTTCCCGCGCCGCGCCGCCACCAACTCCCGAGGCAGCGCCATGGAAAGAAACGCCGCTACCGGACGCGCCCCCATCGCCGCCACATCGCTCAGGCCGCGCGCCAGGCACTTGTGACCCACTGACTCCGGCGAGTGCCACTCGCGGCGGAAATGCACGCCTTCGAGCGAAAAGTCTGTCGTGACGACGATCTCCTCGTCCGCCGCTGGACGCACCACAGCGC
>JBAUHD010000584.1:0-6015 GCA_049680085.1 Acidobacteriaceae bacterium | reverse complement strand
GCGCTGGTCACGGCTGTGGCGGGAACGGCGGTCGCGGCGCTGGAGAGGCCGGAGGTCCTGCGGGAGATTTGGGAGAACACTCCAAAGTATCTGCGCGCCGGCCAGGATTTTCTGCTCCGCGCCGAGGACGTAGTAGGCGACCTGCGCGCCAAGGGCGAAAAGCTGCGCGGAATGCTGAACAGAGCCCAGGGCTGATTTAGCTTTCCCTGAGCCCTGAGCCCTGAGCCCTGAGCCCTGAGCCCTGAGCCCTGAGCCCTGAGCCCTGAGCCCTGAGCCCTGATTTAGAATGGCCGCAATGCCTGTTAAGCTCTTACGCCGCGCAACTCTGGCGCTGCTCTTTTTAATCTTGCCCGTGGCCGCGCTGAGCCAGCCGGTCAAAAGCCTTCCCAAGCCCACCGATTACGTCAGCGATTTCGCGCATGTGATGTCGCCCGCCGCCATCCAGCAACTGGACCAGGTATGCGGACAGGTGGACCACGAGGCGCACGCGCAAATCGCCGTTGTCACGGTCAAAACGCTGGACGGCGACGACGTGCAGGGCTACGCGGTTCAGCTTTACCAGGAGTGGGGTCTTGGCGCGAAAAGCGGCCCCAACCCCGACCGCGGCGTGCTGATTCTGATTGCCGTGCAGGACCGGAAGCGCTTTATTTCGACCGGCTACGGGCTGGAGGGAATCCTTCCCGACGCGCTCGTCGGTCGCATTGGGCGCGATATGGTCCCGATGCTGCGCGCCAACGACTTTGACGGCGCAATGCGCCTGGCGGTGGGGCAAATCTCGCAAATCATCGCCTCCGACGCCGGGGTGAAACTCGCTCCCCTTCAAGGCCAGCCGGCAGCTTCCCAGCCACAGCAGAACATGGGGCTGGGCGGACTGCTGTTGATCGGAATCCTGATCCTGCTGTTCATTGTCTTTATCGGCCGCTTTGGCGGCTCGGGACTGATTGGCTTTCTGCTGGGCATGTTTTTGGGCGGCTGGGGTGGCCGCGGCGGAGGTGGAGGCTTTGGCGGCGGGGGTGGCGGAGGCGGCGATGGGTTTGGCGGCTTCGGCGGCGGAAGCACCGGAGGCGGCGGTGCCGGCGGCGGTTGGTAACAGCGCCGGCTGCAATTGATAAGATTGAGCTTGCATTAAGGGAGATTGCCTAACATGATGCGTCGTGGATTGTGGATTGCGGTAGGAATCGTCGTGGTGGTGGTCATCATCGCGCTGATTATTTTCGGCAGCTATGTGAGTTCCAAAAACCAGATGGTGCAAAAACAGGTGGCCGTGCAGACGCAGTGGTCCAATGTGCAGACGCAGTTGCAGCGCAGGGCGGATCTGATTCCGAACCTGGTGGCGACGGTGAAGGGATACGCGACGCACGAGGAGACCATCTTTACCAACATCGCCAATGCACGCGCCGGGCTGTTGAACGCGCACTCTCCGAAGCAGGCCATCCAGGCCAACGGCCAACTCGATTCAGCGCTGGGACGGCTGCTCGCGATTTCGGAAAATTATCCCAACCTCAAGGCCAACCAGAATTTCCTCGCCCTTCAGGATCAGTTGGAGGGGACGGAAAACCGCATCGCCGTCGAACGCCGCCGCTACAACCTGTCCTTGCAGGACTACAACACCTACATCCGGCAGTTCCCGAACAGCATTTGGGCGGGCATGGCAGGCTTCCAGCCCAACAACGCCTACTTCGCCGCGAGCCCGGGTTCTGAAAACGTGCCCACCGTGAAGTTCTAGTAATCACGCAACATAAAAAGAAGGCCCGGAGCGCTCCTCCGGGCCTTTGTGCCGCTGGCGGCCCGCTTATCAATGCCTCTCAACTTTACTTGCAAATCACAACTATCTTTTGATACCTTGTTCGCGTGGCTGGGAAGTTGAAAACCGGTGCGCGTTCAGGGTGTCCGGTCAGCGTATCGCTGGAGCGGTTCGGGGACCGGTGGTCGCTTTTGCTGATCCGGGACATGATGGTCCGCGGCTACACGACCTTTAAGCAGTTTCAGGACTCGGGCGAGGGCATTGCGTCGAACATTCTCGCTGACCGGCTGGAGCGTCTGCAAGCGGCGGAAATCGTCGAGACGGAACCAGACGAGAGCGACCGGCGTAGGGTAATCTATCGGCTGACAGAGAAGGGAACTGATCTGGCTCCGGTCATGCTGGAACTAATGTTGTGGGCAGCGAAGTGGGAGCAAACCGGAGCCCCCTGCGAGGTGATGGCGCAAATGGGTGCCAATCGCGCGGCCGTGCTCAACGAAGTGCGGCGACGGTGGAGCGAGCGGGACCCAATCCCATTTCTCCCTCCGTTCGCGGGCGGTGACAAAAAAGTGCGCACGGCTGGAAGTCGCGGAAAAAAGCAATCCAAAAAAGGAGCATAACAATGGGTGGAGTTCGAGTTCTGGTGGGAACAAAAAAGGGCGCATTCATTCTGACTTCCGATGGAAAGCGCGACAAGTGGGACGTAAGCGGGCCGCATTTCGCGGGCTGGGAGATTTACCACATGAAGGGTTCGCCGGTGAATCCCGACCGCATTTATGCCTCGCAAACATCGGGGTGGTTCGGCCAGGTCATGCAGCGCTCCAACGACGGCGGCAAAACCTGGGAGCCGGTGGGCAACAAGTTCGCCTACGAGGGCGACGCCGGCACCCATCAGTGGTACGACGGAACGCCGCACCCGTGGGAGTTCAAGCGCGTCTGGCACCTTGAGCCATCGCTCACCGACGCCGAAACCGTGCTGGCGGGCGCCGAGGACGCGGCGCTCTTCAAGTCAACCGACGGCGGCGCGAACTGGACCGAGCTTTCCGGTCTGCGCAAGCACGGCACCGGCCCCAGGTGGCAACCGGGAGCGGGCGGAATGTGCCTGCACAGCGTCATCCAGGACCCCAGCGACCCGAACCGCGTCTATATCGCAATTTCGGCGGCGGGCGCCTTCCGCACGGATGACGGTGGCCAGACCTGGAAGCCTATTAACAAGGGCCTCCACTCGCAGTACATTCCCGATCCCAACGCCGAGGTCGGCCACTGTGTCCACCACATCGCCATGCACTACTCGCGGCCCGGCACCCTCTTTATGCAGAAGCACTGGGACGTGATGCGGAGTGACAACGCCGGCGATTCGTGGACGGAGATCAGCGGCAATTTGCCCACCGACTTCGGCTTTGCCATTGACATTCACGCGCACGAACCGGAGACGGTTTACGTCGCGCCCATCAAGAGCGACTCCGAGCATTTTCCGCTGGACGGCGCGCTGCGCGTCTACCGCAGCAAGACCGGCGGGAATGAGTGGGAACCGCTGACCAGGGGACTTCCGCAAAAGGACTGCTACGTGAATGTGCTGCGCGACGCCATGGCCGTCGATTCGCTGGACAAATGCGGCATTTATTTCGGCACTACCGGCGGCCAGGTCTATGCCTCGGTCGACGAGGGCGATAGCTGGGCTCCGATTGTTCGCGACCTTCCGGGGGTGCTTTCCGTCGAGGTGCAGACACTCGCATGAGCCGGATCCGTGTGGAATTGCCGCAGCACCTGCGCACGCTGGCCGGCGTTTCCGGCGAAGTAACGCTGGAAATCGCCGGCCCGGTTTCGCTGCGCGCCGCGCTCGATGCCCTGGAGGAGCGCTATCCCGCGCTGAAGGGAACCATTCGCGATCAGCGCACGCTGGAGCGGCGCGCCTTTCTGCGCTTCTTCGTCTGCGCGGAGGATTGGTCCCACGAGCCTCCGGAAAAGGCCCTGCCGGAGGCCATCGTCAGCGGCACCGAGCCGCTGCTGATCATCGGCGCCATCGCCGGAGGGTGAGGGTGCTTAGGCGCGTTGGCGCGTCACGCCGCCTCTTCCGTCGTTCCACCTTCGACCACGCGCGGTCTCCGGCTCCAGGCCGGTCGCCAGGCTTGGCCCTGAAACGGCGACTTCCCGCGGCGTCCCCACCAAAGCCACATCAGAATGGCGATAATGGCAAGCAGCGGCACGATCAACAGGCTGCCTTCGGGGCCGGTCTTGCCGCCGCTCCACAGAATTTTGCCCAGCGGATGCTCGCCGAAGAGATGCCCCTGAGAAACCAGGCCGCTGTCCGCGGTTCCGTAGAAGTAGCTCTCGCCCCAGTCCCATGCGGCGTGAAAGCCCACCGCCCACCACAGCGATCCTGTGTACCAGAGGCTCACACAACAGACGAGGCCGAAGGCTCCGGCGGAGAACAGGCCGATGGGAGACTCGCCCGCGTTCACTGTGTGCCCCAGTCCGAAGAGCAGCGAAAACACCAGCGCGCCCCACCAGAAGCCCACGCCGCGCGTCATCGTGAACTGGAGATAGCCCCGCAGCAGCGATTCCTCAAAGATGCCGGCGCCGAGGAAAACCAGCCCCCAAACGCGGCGTACTTCCAGATCTCTGCGCCGTGAAGTCCGCGTCCATCAAAGGCCAGATACCCAAGCTGCCACAGCGCGAACAACATGGCGGAGAGGGCGATGAAGCCCCAGATGAGTCCCGAGAAAAAGCGCGTCGCGCGCGCGTTGCCCTGGTAGCCGTACGCCAGGATGGACTTGCGCTCGATCAACGCCATGACGCCGGTGGCGATCAGGACGGAGAGCACCTGCAAGCCTTCCGCCGCGAGCGCGACGGATGGGATCAGCGCACCAGCGTGCCCGGGACGATGTAAGAAAGTCCGGAGGAAAAATCCGATTCCAAACGCGGCGGACGCAAAGACGAGGATGAAGATCAGGATGCCCCAGCCGGCGCGGATTCCGTTTTTGCCGGCGAAGATCCAGCCCAGGCCGTGTTCGCGCGCGGGCGGAGTCGGTGCTGCGGGAATATTTGAAATTTCGTCCACTGGAACTCCTTTGATTCGGAACCAAAGCCGTGTTTTAACACGCCCCGGCCTACCCTTCGGCCAAACCGTCTTGACTTTCCCACCGCTTCCGAACGATTCTAGTCAATTCCGGCGTTCTGTTTTTTGCCTTTAACCCACCACCCACCTTTTTGTCTTTCGGGAGCCCTCGTTTTGAATGTCCGCGTTTTCTATCACAGCAAATGTTTTGACGGGGCCTGCTCGGCTTCGCTCTTTGCCCGCTTCCATCGCGAGTGCGTCACGCCCCATGCGAGCTATGAATTTTGCGGACTGTTGCATCGCGCCGGCGCGCTCTTCAACGAGGCCGATTTCTCCGCTGACGAAAACGCCATCGTGGACTTCAAGTATTCCTCCTCGCCGAAGATCACCTGGTGGTTCGATCATCACCTGAGCGCGTTCCTCACTCCAGAGGACCAGCAGGACTTCCAGCGCGGAGTCGCCGATGGGCGCTACGCCAACCGCCGCTTCTACGACCCCGAATATATCTCCTGCACCAGCTTTCTCGCGCACATTGCCTCCACGAAGTTTGGCTTCGACGCCGCGCCCGTCGCCGAGCTGGTTAAGTGGGCCGACATTGTGGACGGCGCGCTCTATGCCAGCTCCCAGGCGGCGGTCGAGATGGCGGACGCCGCCATGAAGCTGACGCTGATCATTGAATCGGCGCAGGACCCGGAATTTATCCCGCGGCTGATTCCCCTGCTTACGTCGATGCCGCTCGACGATGTGCTCCAGGAGCCGTTCGTGGCCGAGTTGCTGCCTCCGCTGCTGGAGCGTCACCGGGAGTCGCTGGAGCTGATCCGGAACCGGGCGGAGTCGAAAGACGGAACCATCTATTTCGACATCACCGACCAGCCCATGGAAGGCTACAACAAGTTCATCCCCTACTACCTCCATCCCGAGGCGACTTACTCCATCGGCCTCTCCAAATCCAGTTTCCGGACCAAGGTCTCGGTCGGTTCGAATCCCTGGACCAAGGCCGACCCGGAAAAGATGGTCAACCTGGCCTCCATCTGCGAGCGCTACGGCGGCGGCGGACACGCCCGCGTCGGCGCGATTTCGTTTCCGCCGGACCACGAAGACGAAGCCCGCGCCGCCGCGAAGGTGATCGTGGAAGAGCTGCGAGAGAAAAATCCGCTGGGTTGAATTCAGGCACATGCCTTGTTGATTGAACTTCGTTTACTGAATCTGGGCGTGG
>JBAUHD010000583.1:0-1817 GCA_049680085.1 Acidobacteriaceae bacterium | reverse complement strand
GTGCCGATGAGCAGGCCGGCGATGATGTTGATGGCCGTGATCAGAATGGTGGCCAGCGCATCCCTCTGGCTGAAGCGGGCCGCGCCATCCATCGCGCCGTAGAACTCGGCCTCCTGTGCAATGGCCTGGCGGCGCTTTCTCGCCGTCGCCTCGTCAATCAGCCCGGCGTTCATGTCGGCGTCAATCGCCATCTGTTTTCCGGGCAGCGCGTCCAGAGTGAACCGCGCCGTAACCTCGGCGGTGCGCACCGCCCCGTGGCTAACGACCAGGAACTGGATGGCGATGATGGCCAGGAAGAGCACGAATCCAACCACATAATTGCCGCCGACCACGAATTGCCCGAAAGCCTCAATGACCTTACCCGCCGCCGCCGTGCCGTCGCTGCCGTGCAGCAGAATGCGGCGGCTGGAGGCGATGTTGAGCGAAAGCCGGAACAGCGTGAGCAGCAACAGCAAGGTGGGAAACACCGACAGATCGACGGCCTTCCTCACCTGCACAGCGGAGAGAAACACCAGGATGGCGGCGGCCATCGACAAGGCCAGCAGCACGTCCATGAGAAAAGCCGGCACCGGCACCAGCATCACGAAGATGACGCTGATGGCCCCGACGGGCAGAGCGAGTTCCTTGAACCGGCGCAGCAGAACGCCTCCCCGGCCCGGGGCGGAGGGCCGGTAGGCGGTGATGCGGCCGGCTTTAGAACCCGAGGCGGCGGTCGTCGTGTCTCCATTTGAGGTGCGGACCGCGTGCGACGAGCGGACGGGGCTGGCGGAGGCGATCGTCTCCGGCGCAATGGGCAGAACGGGAGCGGCAGGGGTCATGGATTTTCCTTCTTTGCGGAAGAATTTGTGGGCGTGTGGGCCGAAGCGGGCGGCAGCGTGGCCATTGCGGATCGTGCGGAAGACGCGGCCGGCGGCCTCGCCGCTTTCTGCCGCGCCTGTTCGCGGCGTACGCGCTCCTCCACCTGCTGGCGGTAGAGATACGCGAGAATGGCGGCGACGGCGGCGTAGAGGTCGAAGGGAATGGCGCGGCCCTCCTCGACATGGCGGTAGAGCGAGCGCGCCAGGGGAGGGTTTTCAACAATGGGAACACCGGCCCAGCGGGCGTCGCTCTTAATCTGCTCGGCCAGAATGTCGCGGCCCTTGGCCAGCACCCGCGGCGGGTCCATGGTGTCAAAGTCGAAGCTGAGGGCGACGGCGAAATGGGTCGGGTTGGTGATGACCATCGAGGCGCGGCTCACGTCGGCCTTCATGCGGCGGCGGCGCATCTGGCGGCGCAGGGCGCGAATCTTGCCGCGTATCTGCGGATTGCCTTCCGTTTCCTTGTACTCTTCCCTCAGGTCCTGCCGCGACATCTTCAGGCGGCTCTCCCAGCTTCGCCACTCGGCCAGGTAATCAACCGCGGACCACGCGAAAAGTATGAAAGCGGTGTCGAGCAGAATGTCATAGACGATCCCGAACATCATGGGCAACCGCTCAACGCTCATGGGCGGAATCAGCGACTGCTGGCGGAGCTTATGAATCGAGAGCGCGAGCAAAATGGCGACAGGGATCGGCGACTTGCCCATGCGGCTGAGCCCGCGCGCCGAAAACAGGTTCTTGAGACAGGCGGCTGGATTGATGCGCTCCCAGCTCGGCTTGAGCGTTTCGGCCTGGAAATACAGCCCGCCCCCCTGCGAGATGCCGGCCACGAGCGCGGCCCCGGCCACCAGGCCGAACAGGAGCATCAGCGGCGAAAGCAGAACCATCATGGCGTGGCGGATGGCCAGAATGGTTTCCGGCGCACCCTCCGGGGTCCAGCCCCCCGGCAATCCCAGGCCC
>JBAUHD010000582.1:0-2113 GCA_049680085.1 Acidobacteriaceae bacterium | reverse complement strand
CTGCCGAACTACGGCAGCAAGATGGGGATTGACGCGACTCGGAAATGGGCGGCGGAGGGATTCACTCGGCCCTGGCCCGCGGAGATTGAGATGGACGCGGCGACGAAGGTGAGAGTGGATGGGATTTGGAAGAAGCTGGGAATCGAGTGAGGCTAGCGCAATTCTGGAATCAACTCGCGTAGCGGCGGGCTTGTTGGAGATAGAGTCGGACCCTGTGGTATCACAAGAGGAGAGAAGCTGGATGCAACCCTCAGTTCAACTGTCAGAGACGTCGATTTATTAATTTTGACTTGTAAGTGCGAGGACATGAACCCGGGAGCGCTGACGGACACGGCGTATGTTTCCGGTTTCAGGTTTGCGGTGACAGTTCCGTTATGGCCGGTCTTGAGCACAATGCGTTTTCGCGCTGGCGATGCGGATTCTGAAGCTGGCGCAATCGAAATGGTCGCATTTGGGATTACGGCTGTGGATGCATCCGCGACTTTTATCCTGACATTGAAAGTAGCGGGCGATTGTGCAGAAGCCGCAGGAGCGGCAAAGAGAAGCGCGAGTGCCATAGCAGCGAGGAGTCTCATCAAGCTACTCCCTCCGCCAGACATCGTATACTTGGAGTATGTCGATCGTCAGCAACGTTGCCGCCATCAGCAAGGGCATGGGCATCACCTTCAAGGAGATGTTCAAGCCGACCGAGGTTGAGAACTATCCGGATGGCCCGGGGCCGACGCGCGGTGCGGTGTTGCAGGAGCGGTTTCGCGGCGCGCACGTGTTGCAGCGCGACGAGAATGGTCTGGAGAAGTGCGTAGCCTGCTTTTTATGCGCGGCGGCTTGCCCGGCCAACTGCATTTATATTGAGGCGGCGGACAACACGGAAGAGAAGCGCATTTCCAGTTCCGAGCGCTACGCGAAGGTCTACAACATTGACTACAACCGCTGCATTTTTTGCGGGTACTGTGTCGAGGCCTGCCCCACGGACGCCATTACACACGGCCACGGATTTGAGCTGGCAAGCCTGAACGCGACGAACCTGGTGATGCGCAAAGAAGACATGCTGGTTCCGGACGTGGGGATGCCGGGCGAGATGGCCGCGCACTCGGATTCGACGAAGTAGCAGATCAGCGATCAGGGTTCAGGAAAACATTCGGTGAGTTGCGTTTTGAGCCGTAATGCGGTTCTTTCGATTGCGGAAAATCGCAGTTCCGTGCGGAGGCGTCGGGTTTTCCAGGCGATTCCGGTAGCATGGAGAGTGGCGTTACAGGTTTATTTCCACTTCTTGTCATTGTTTTCTCAAAAAGTTTTCTCAAAAAAAATCTATGTCTGACTTTCTGAACATTCTGCGCGAGCGTGTAGTGGTGTATGACGGGGCGATGGGCACCAATATCCAGGTGCATGCGCCAACGGTGGATGATTACTGGGGCAAAGAGGGCTGTAACGAGCTGCTGGTCTTGAGCAAGCCCGAAATTATCCGCGGCATTCATGCCAGCTTTTTCGAGGCCGGCTGCGATGTGGTCGAGACGAACAGCTTTGGTTCGTCCCGGATTGTATTGGCAGAGTATGAGCTTGAGGACCGCACGCGCGAGCTGAACATTGCCGCCGCGAAGCTGGCGAAGGAAGTGGCGCGGGAATTCTCCACGCTGGAAAAACCGCGCTTTGTCGCCGGGTCGATGGGGCCGACGACCAAGCTGCCGTCGCTCGGGCACATCAGCTATGACGCGATGGCGGCGGCCTATATCGAGCAGGCGGAGGCGCTGATTGAAGGCGGCGTCGATATTCTGCTGATCGAAACCAGCCAGGACCTGTTGCAGGCGAAGATCGCGCTCGCGGCGTGCCATGACGCGCTGCGCAAGGCGGGCAAGCGCCTGCCCATCCAGATGCAGGTGACGCTGGAGGCCACGGGCACCATGCTGCTGGGCACGGAGATTGGCGCGGCGCTGGCGGCGCTGGAGGTTCTGGACCCGGACATTATCGGCCTGAACTGCGCGACCGGCCCGGCGGAAATGAATGACGCAGTACGCTTCCTGTGTCAGAACGCGGTGCAGCCGATCAGCGTGCTGCCGAACGCGGGGCTGCCACAGAACGAGGGCGGGCACGCGGTCTACAAGCTCACGCCCGCGGA
>JBAUHD010000581.1:0-1535 GCA_049680085.1 Acidobacteriaceae bacterium | reverse complement strand
TAGAAGCCCATGCGGGCGAGCAGGGTGATGGCTCCGGCCAGCGTGGCGGCGACGGAGCTGGTGAGGATGTCGCGATTTTTTACGTGGCCGAGTTCGTGCGCGAGGACGCCTTCGAGTTCCTCGTCGGTGAGCAGATTAAGGATGCCGTGAGTGACGGCGACGGAGGCGTGCTGGGGATTGCGTCCGGTGGCGAAGGCGTTGGGCGACTCGGTGGGGATGACGTAAATCTTCGGCATGGGCAGGCCGATGCGCTGGGTCATGCGCTCGACAACAGCGTAGGCGCGTGGAAGCTGCTCGCGGGTGACGGGCTGGGCGCGATACATCTTCAGCGCCAGCTTGTCGGAGTAGAAGTAGCTGAAGAAATTCATTCCGGCGGCAAAGATGAAGGCGATGATCATGCCCTGCTCGCCGCCGAAGTATCCGCCGGCGAGAACAAAAAGCACCGTGAGGGTGGCGAGCAGGAAAGTTGTTTTGAGCGCGTTCATAGGGTGGGCCTCGTTGTGCCGCTGTTGTCTCTATTGGACGCGAAAGCGGCGCTGGGGGTGCTGGATTTGCGGTCTCGGCGAGGGTGGTGTGCCGCGTTTTCAACAACGATTTCAACAGGAGTTTGCGGCGGGCGACGAGGGAGGCAGGAAATCGCTTGCTCGCATGGCCCTGATTCAGAAGGGAATGTTCGATAAGGCACGGCGCAGGCCGCTTTTTTGCGGTCAAACTAAGGGGTAGCGGAAAGATTGAAAACGCTTGCATCCGAAGGGGCTTTTGAACTAAAACGATGGAGTGGCAACTCATCCTACTTCCCCATCATCTGAAAATTCACGTATTCATCGACTGAACAGCGGAATGACTGCCGATATTCTTCTTGTTGACGACAATGCCATTCAAGCGGCCACCCGACGCAGCGTCCTGCTCCGGACCGGCAGGACGGTTGCGGTTGCCGCCGACGCCCTGCAAGCGTTGGCGATGCTTGAAGACGCGGAGCTGCGAAAGTCCCTGGGGCTGGTCATTACCGACCACTCCATGCCGGGGATGAACGGGCCTGAATTTGTGACCGCGCTGCGCGAGCGGCT
The DNA here is from genome assembly GCA_049680085.1 of Acidobacteriaceae bacterium. Taxonomy (GTDB): domain Bacteria; phylum Acidobacteriota; class Terriglobia; order Terriglobales; family Acidobacteriaceae; genus Silvibacterium. The sequence goes on along the minus strand of JBAUHD010000581.1, from coordinate 468 downwards.
TCCGCTGGTTCCGGTGGTGGTGCTGAGCGGGTTTCCGGACGTCGAAGAAGAGTATGCCGGCATGAATTCGCGGTTCCACATGAAGCCGCTGCCTCCCGAGCAGTTGATTGCGCTGGTGGCTGGGCTGCTGGAGCCTCCGCTGACGCGAACGGCTTAAAGACAGGGCTCAACGGCTTAAAGACAGGGCTCAGGGAATAGGGCTCAGGGCTCAGGAAAACCAGGCTCAGTGAATAATGCAGCGCGGCAAATCGCCGCGCTTTTGTTTTGTGGGATGGGTCGCGGGTGATTGCTGGATTGAGGCGCGTTCTGCGACAATGGATTCGATCCCGAGATGCCCACTTTTGGTAGTTTCGCTCTTCTGCTCGCACTTGCTCTGAGCGCGTACACGCTTCTGGCCGGAGGCGTTGCGCTGCGCCAGATTGCGACCGGAGCCGGCGGGCGCGTGTGGCCTGAACGGCTGGCGGAGAC
>JBAUHD010000580.1:0-2774 GCA_049680085.1 Acidobacteriaceae bacterium | reverse complement strand
TCCCTCACTTCGTTCGGGATGACATCTTTGTTTGGGGGCGCTTCATTGCGAGACGCTAGCGGACGGTGGCGAATTGTTTGGCCTGGCAGACTTTGGGGTCGGCGAAGGTGATGAAGGAGGTGTCGGGGAGGGACTTTACCTGGAAGGTGTCGCCGAAGTCCATGTAGGGGGTTTCTCCGTTGGAGCCGATGCGGGTCCATCCGCTGGTGTTCATGAGGTTGGGGTTGCCGGTGCGGGCGAAGTGCAGCCAGAGGGTCATGATCTTGTCGGAGAGTTGATGGTCGGCGGGCTGGTAGTTCGCACCGGGGCGGTGGGTGTGTCCGAAGACGTAGGGCAGCTCAGAGCTGTGATAAGCGCCGAGGCCGCGTGATTTTCCGGCGGGGCTGACGTGGGTGAAGCGATAGAGATAGCCGTGGGTGTCGCGGGCGAAGAGAAAGGCGTTGTGGAGGAATACGGCGTCGGTGAGGAGGCGGTCGGCGGCGGCGTTGGCCTCGGCGGGCGATTTGGGGCCGTAGTAGGCGAGGACGGATTTTCCGCAGGGGGCGAACTGGTCGTTGACCCAGGCGGCGAAGCTGGCCGTGCTGGCGGGATGGTAGCGGGTGAGGAAAACGGCGCCTTCGTTGGCGTTGGTTCCGGCGAGGGTGGGGATGTGGAGGAATTTGTTTTTGGCGTAGAGCTTGGCGGGCTGATCGGGGATGACGTAGCCGTCGACGATCGGCGCCCAGGGAAGCTGCACGCCATCGGGATAATTCAAAGTCGTTTCGGGGCGGAGGCGGGTGTGTCCTGTTCCGCCGGGGCCGAGGAGTTTTTCGGCGGCGGCATTGGCGAGCGCCATGACCTGCGCGGCGGGGAGATTTTGGATTGCGGAAAGATGCGGAGTGACGGCGAGGCCGATGGCTTCCATGCTGGTGATGCCGTCGTCGTCCTTGGCTAATTCGGGCGCGGTGGTGAACAGCAGGCTGGAGCTTTCGAGGATGGCGCGGTCGAAGAGTCCGGCGGCGAGCGGGGAGACCATGAGGTAGCCGATGCTGGAGGCCCCGGCGGATTCTCCAAAGACCGTGACGTTGCGGGGATTGCCTCCGAAGGCGGCAATGTTGTGGCGCACCCAGCGAAGGGCGGCCATCTGGTCGAGCAGGCCATAGTTGCCGGAGGCGTGGTGGGGCGAGGCGGCGGTGAGGTCGGGATGGGCGAAGAATCCAAAAACGCCGAGACGGTAGTTGAGGGTGACGACGACGGCTCCGCGTGAGGCGAGGGCGGAGCCATCGTAGCCGGGCCACGAACCGGAGCCGGCGCTGAAGGCTCCGCCGTGAATGTAGACGAGGACCGGCGCGGGCTCGGTCGGGTGAAGGCTAGGGGTCCAGATGTTGAGGGAGAGGCAGTCCTCGCTCATGGCCGAGGCGGGAATGAGGCGCGAGGGCGTCTGCATGCAGACGGGGCCGAAGAGGGTCGCGTCACGAACGCCTTTCCACGGCGCGGGCGGCTGCGGCGCGTGCCAACGCAGCGGGCCGGTGGGCGGCGCGGCGTAGGGGATTCCCTTGAAGACATCGGGGCCGAGAGTGGTGACTTCGCCGGCGAGTTCTCCCTGGCTTATGCGGATGTGGGGGGCGGCGAGTTGGGCCGGGAGGGTGGCCGGGATGAGGAGCAGGAGTGCGAGCGGCAGGAGTTTTCGCATGGCTGGTTTGTTCGGCGCTTTCATGGTAAACCGGCGGGCATTGGTGGGCGAACTCACAACAGACCTCGTGCGCCTTGGGTCGCGCTGCCGGAGATGAAAATCAGAGGCGCCCGAAGCAAACCGCAGGTCCCTCACTTCGTTCGGGATGACATCGTAATTTTGATTACGGGGTCGCTGTTAAAGTAGCGTTGAGTCATCAACTATGTTTGCAAAGGCGCAGCGGATACACTTTATCGGGATTGGCGGGATCGGCATGAGCGGGATTGCCGAGATACTGCTGAATCTGGGCAACACGGTGAGCGGGTCGGATCTGCGGCGGACTGCGGTGACGGAGCGGCTGGTGGGGCTGGGGGCCACGGTGTTCGAGGGCCATGCGGCGGCGAACGTGATTGGCTCGGATGTGGTGGTGGCAAGCTCGGCGGTGAACGAGCGGAACGCGGAAGTGGTGGAGGCACGGCGGCGGAAGATTCCGGTGATTCAGCGCGCGGAGATGCTGGCTGAGTTGATGCGGCTGAAGTATGGCATTGCCGTGGCCGGGATGCACGGGAAGACCACGACCACTTCGATGATTGCCTCGGTGCTGGCGGCGGGCGGGCTCGATCCAACGGTGGTGGTGGGCGGGCGCGTGGCGACGATGGGATCGAATGCGCGGCTGGGCAAGTCGGAGTATCTGGTGGCGGAGGCGGATGAGAGTGACCGGTCGTTTCTGAAGCTGTCTCCGATTCTCGCGGTGGTGACGAACCTGGATCGCGAGCACATGGACTGTTACCGCGACATGGCCGATGTCGAGAGCGCGTTTGTGGAGTTCATCGACCGGGTTCCGTTTTATGGGGCGTGCGTGGCGTGCTGCGATGATCCGCTGCTGGCGGGGATTTTGCCGCGCGTGCGGCGCAGGGTGTTTACCTACGGCATGAGCGCGCGTGCGGATTTTGTGCTGCGGATGCTTCCGGCTTCGGGTGAGGCGAGGTCGCGGTTTGAGGTGGCGTTTGACGGCGAGGTGCTGGGGCCGTTTGAGCTGCACGTTCCGGGGCAGCACAATGTGCTGAACGCGACGGCGGCGGTGGCGATTGCGACGCGGCTGGAGATGAAGCCGAAGGCGATT
>JBAUHD010000579.1:0-18908 GCA_049680085.1 Acidobacteriaceae bacterium | reverse complement strand
AGCTCGACTTCGAGGGTTTCGTCTCCGCCAATGAGATCGACGGCGGGAGCGCCCTCGATGGGTTCGTTGCGGAGCAGTTCTTCGGCGGCCTGGCGCAGCTCGCGTTTAGTGGCGATGGCGTATTCGTTGGGAGCCGCGTATTTGACGAGCGTGGGCGCGGTTTTGACTTCGCGGGTGAGCAGGGCGGCGGCGCGTTCGGCGAGGGCCGGGGCTAAGGGGTGGTCAAGGGCGGCGATTTCCTGATGGAGTTTGGCGAACTCGTCGCCGTGGACGTTCCACGCGGCGCTGCTGGCGGCGGCGCGGAGTTTTTCTCCGAGTTGGCGGACCTCGGCGAACTCGCTTGAAAGCAGGCGGGAGACCTGATTCTCAAGCGTGCGGGCGTTGACGATCTGGCCGAGCGAGGTGTTGGTGGCGAGCGGGAGCAGGTAGCGGGCGACGTCGAAGGCGCGGGCCTTGAGGGTGCGTTCCCAGGTTTCGGGTTTCATGTCGTCGGGGCGGGGGACGCGGGCCTTCAGCGATTCGAGCGCGCCCTCGGCGACTTCGTGATAGGCGGCGAAGGAGGCCTCGACGCTGTGGCGAAAGGTTTCGGCGGCGTTGGTGTCCGCTCCGAATTCGGGCATGAACCAACTGCTTTTGCGGAAGTTCTGGTAGCGGGTGGAGCGCTCCTGACCGTCCCAGCGCTGCTCGTCGACGAGTACAATCGCAGCGAGCAGGGAAAGCCGCTCGACGGCGAAGGCCAGGTGGGCGAGGTCGGCGATGGAGCGGTGTCCGTACTGGAAATAGAATGTGTTGAGGAACTGCTCGGCGCGCTGGCTGCTGATTTCTTTGAGCGACTCGCGCATGGAGAGCGAAGAGCGCGAGTATTTGGCCATGGCGTAGGCCAGCACTTCGGGGTCGGCGCCGTGGACGGCAAAGACTTCGGTGTGGTTCTGGGGCGACTCGGCGGCTGGGACGGCTTCATTGTCGGGCATGGAAGACAGGATACTATTGGGGCCTCTGGGAAAGATGACTGGGCGGTTCAATTTCGGCGCGGCGCTTCAACCTCCGGCGGCTGCCGCTCTTTCCAATGGCGAGAACCCGATTTCGATGAATGACGTTTTATCCTCGACGGGGCATCGTCCCTGGCCGCTGCCCTCGGCGAACTGGACCATGACGCAGCGGTGGAATGATCTGCTGTTTGCGCACTGGCCGGTTCCGGCGGCGGAGATTGCTCCGCTGGTGCCGCCGGGGCTTTGCGTGGATACCTTCGACGGATCGGCATGGGTGGGCGTGGTTCCGTTCTGGATGGACCAGATTCACCGGCGGGGGCTGCCGGCGATTCCGGGAGCGAATCGCTTTCCGGAACTGAATCTGCGGACCTATGTGCGGGAGCCGCACTCGAACCTGTCGGGCGTTTATTTCTTCTCGCTGGACGCCGGGAATCCGCTGGCGGTGGCGGCGGCGCGCACGTTTTACAAGCTGCCCTATTACTGGTCGAAGATGAAGATTGAGCGCAGCGGGGAGCGGGAGTTTCTGTATACGAGCGAGCGGCGGTTTGCGAAGCCCTCGGCGCGGCTGCGGGTGCGGTATCGCAGCCTGGGGCAGGCGGCGGACAAGTATGGGCTGGAGCAGTTTCTTACCGAGCGATACGCGCTTTACACTGCCGACCGGGGGGGCGCGCTGTTCAAGGGAAACATCCACCATTTGCCGTGGCCTCTGGAGCGCGCGGAGGCCGAGTTCGAGATTAACGAGTTGCCCGCGGCGCATGGGATCACGCTGCCGGATACGGCTCCGTTGCTGCACTACAGCCGGGAGCTGGTGGTGTATGTGTGGGCGCTGGAGCCGCTGGGGAAGCCGCATCTGGCGGGGGCGCGGGCTCCGGTTCCGGTGCCGAATCCTTGACAGGGCTCAGGGAGTAGGGCTCAGGGCTCAGGAAAGCAAGGCTAGATATCCTCAATTGCTTTTGCTGAATGCGGACTGGTCTTCCGAACATTCATCGCTTTTCATTTTCTGAGCCCTGAGCCCTAGTCTTCCAACTGCACAGAGGCGAAGGCCAGGGTCTGGGTGTGGGTGAGGGAGAGGGAGACGTGGCGGACGCCGAGTTGTTGGGCGCGCTGGAAGGCGCGTCCTGAGAAGTGGAGCGTGGGGCGCTGGCCGGGGGCGCGGCGCACCTCGATTTCAGTCCAGGTAATGCCTTGCTGGATGCCGGTGCCGAGGGCTTTGGCTCCGGCTTCTTTGGCGGCGAAGCGGGCGGCGAAGCTTTCCGCGCTGTTCTTTTTGCGGCGGCAGTAGGCGATTTCGCCGGGGGTGAAGAGGCGCTGGAGGAAGCGTTCGCCGTAGCGCTCAATGGAGCGGGCGATGCGGTCGATTTCCACAGCGTCGATTCCGGTGCCGGCGAGCATGATGGCAAAGGTAAATGATTTGGCCGCGATTCGGAAATCCCGGTGGAGCGCTCGGCGCCGGGGCGCTCCTTCTCTCAAATATGATGGGATACATCCGGGCAGAAGCGCATCCAAACACCTGTGCATAGTTCGGAAAGCGCAATGACGGAACCCATTGAGAGTCAGGGAAAACTAGAGCGTGTGCTTCAGGTTGGCCTGTCTCTTGTTCGCAGCGACGACCTTCAGCATATTGTGCAATTGGCCACGGACGCCGGCCGGGATTTGTGCGGAGCGCAGTTCGGTGCGTTTTTTTACACCGTGACGGATGTCGGCGGTGAAAGTCTCCGGCTCTATGCGCTGTCCGGGGCGGCCCCGGAGGATTTTGACAAATTTCCCCAGCCGCGGAACACGCGGGTTTTCGGCCCCACGTTCGAGGGCCGCTCCAGTGTGCGCTCCGGCGACATCACCCAAGACCCGCGCTACGGCCACAACCCTCCTTATTTTGGAATGCCCAAAGGGCACCTTCCCGTCCGCAGCTTTCTTTCTGTTCCCGTGAAGACGCTGAATGGCGACACGCTGGGAGGACTGTTTTTCGGCCATGAGCGGGCGGATGTGTTCAGCCAGGAGAGCGAGGATCTTATTTCCGCGATTGCCGCGCAGTCCGCAGTGGCGATTGAAAATGCCCGGCTGCGCGAGGACCTGACCCGCAAGGTTGGAGACCTGCAGGCCGCCGATGAACGCCGCAGGGAAGCCGCCAAGCGCCTGAACCAGCTGGCGGCCATTGTCGAGGACTCCGAGGACGCCATTCTGAGCAAGGATCTCCAGGGCTGCGTCACGAGCTGGAACCCGGCGGCGGGGCGCATACTCGGCTACTCCGCGGAGGAGATGGTTGGCGAGTCTGTCCTCAAGATCATTCCGCCGGAGCTGCAAGGGGATGAGGAGATCATTCTCGAAAACATCCGGAACGGCAGGAGCATTGAGCACTTCGAGACGGTGCGGCTGACGAAATCGGGGGAGCGGATTGATGTTTCGCTTACGATTTCGCCGCTGCGGGATGAGTCGGGCGAGATTATCGGCGCGTCCAAAATCCTCCGCGACATCTCCGTCCAGAAGCAGTGGGCAAATTCGCTGCTGCAGGCGGAGAAGATCGCGGCGACGGGGAAGATGGCCGCCACCATCGCGCATGAAATCAACAATCCGCTGGAGGCGGTGGTCAACCTGCTTTACCTTGCGAAGGAAAAGGCCACCGACCCCGAGCAAGCCAGCTATCTGAGGGCCGCCGACAGGGAGATCGCGCGGGTTTCCCATATTGCCCGGCAGACGGTGGGATTTTATCGCGAGCATACTTCGGCGGTGAGAGTGTCGCTGGCTGAGCTTGCCACCTCTGCTTTCCACATTTACAAAGTGCGGTGCGATGTCGACGGGATCCGGTTGGAGACGCAGTTTGAGTCGGAGCGAACGATCATGATGCGCAAAGGCGAGATGATGCAGGTGATTTCCAACCTCATCACGAATGCGATTTACGCCATGCCGCGCGGAGGCGTGCTCCGGCTGGCGGTGCTCGACGAGCCGGAATGGGCGGTCCTGAGCGTCGAGGACACGGGAGAGGGGATTCCGGCGGAGACGCTTCCGCATGTGTTTGACGCCTTTTTCACGACGCGAAAGACGATCGGAACCGGGATCGGGCTTTTTATCGCCAGGCAGATTGTGGAGGCCCACGGGGGAAGGATCCGGATTGAAAGCAGCACCGGGCCGGAGAAGCACGGGACGAAGGCGACAATTCATCTGCCGGTGGATGGGGCGTAAGCGGACAGGGGCCGGGAATAGTCAGTCCCACGGCGGGACAATCTAAACGGAGCGGGGTTGCGGTCCGATGAGTTGGGTGTGAACCAGGCACACAATCCATCGGGCATGGGAAGAAGCGCGGGCTCGAAGCGAGCCTCGCTGGACGGCGATCCGGACGGATGGGGTTTGAAGCTGACGGCTTTGAGCTCCGACGAGCCGGCGCGGCTGGTGCGCTATTTGACCGGGGCGCTGCTGGCCTGCGGCGGATGGGTGCTGACGCGCACGACGCAGGGCAATGAGGCCGCCGAGCTGGACTTTGAGTTTGCCCGCGCCTCGTGCGTGGAGATTTACGCCGTGCTGGTAGCCGCCGGGCTGGAGTTGAGCCGCGAATCTCATATTCAGCTGGCCGAGCTTTGCCACTGCACAAAAAATCTTCTGGAAAGCCGCGCGTTTGATATTGCCCGCGTGAATCTTGTGGTTTATCACGCGACGTCGAAAGCGGGACTGGATGAGTTTGTGATGGCGCTGGCGGGGTGAGTGGGCGATAGGAAAGCTGAACGCGCTCTAGCGGCCGGACATGACGATGGGCAGCGTGGGCGTGGACGCGCCCTGGGCTTCTTCTACCGTTACGATGAAGGCTCTGGCTTCGACGCCAGGAGGCAGCGACGGCAGCACCACCGAGGTGCTTCCGTGGGCGTCGGGGCGGAACAATCCCGCCGGCAGCGGGGCCTTGCCGCTGGAGGGAACCACCCACAGTTCGTAAGATTTATTGCCAGAAAGCGGGCGAAGATTGCTGGCGACAAACACCAACGCGCCGCTCTTCGACAGATACGTTGCGTGACCCATGGGCCGGGCGGGACGCGCGCTTTCGGTCAGCGTGACCTGCTTGGAGTCGGGAGAAGTGAGGGCGTCCATCAGGTTCTGGCTGAGGGCCTGCTGGGCGGCGAGCTGCGAGATATGCGCCTGATCCGCGCTGAGTTGGCGCTGGAGTCTGGAGCTGCGGACCACGAAAAATATCGCGGCGGCGATGGCGAGGGCGGCGATGATCCAGCCCAGCCAGCCCAGCCAATGCACGCCGCCTGAGCGGCCCGCGTTCCGCGCTGGAGAGGCGTTCGGATTGGAGGGCTGATCGGGCACAGCGTCCTCTTGATTTTATTCCGCCCTCGCCGGTATTGCACAATTGGGAATGGGCTCGTCGCATGAGGCGGGCGGCAACCATGTTTCCAATGAAGCCTGAGGACTCAACCCGGACAGCCCGCGCCAACAAGCAGCGGCTGGATACTTTGCTGGTGGCTCGCGGACTTACGCCCAGCCGGGAGCGGGCGCAGGCTCTCATTCTGGCGGGGCGGGTGCTGGTGGATGAGCAGAAGGTGGAGAAGCCCGGCCACGCGGTCGCCGAGTCGGCGGCGGTGCGCCTGCTGGGCGGGGACCTTCGCTACGTGAGCCGGGGCGGCCTGAAGCTGGAGGCGGCGCTGCGCCATTGGGAAATCGACCTGACGGGGAAGTTCTGCCTGGATGTGGGCGCGTCCACGGGCGGCTTTACCGACTGCATGTTGCAGCACGGCGCGGCGCGGGTGCTGGCCGTTGATACCGGATATGGCCAGATCGCCGAAAGCCTGCGCCGCGACCCGCGCGTCGCGCTGATGGAGCGGACGAATGCCCGCAAGCTGACGCGCGGAGATCTACCCGCGGAGATTCAATTCGTAGCGGAGGATGTGTCGTTTATTTCCTCGACGCTGGTGCTGCCGGCGGTGGTGGCGGCCATCGGCGCGCGGGCTCCGCTCGAAGTGGTGACCCTGGTGAAGCCGCAGTTTGAAGCCGGGCGCGCAAGCGTGGGCAAGGGCGGCATTGTGCGCGACCCGCAGGCGCACGAGCGGGCGATTGAGCGGGTGCGCGAATGCGTGCTGGGGCTGGGCGGCGGCGGCATCGAAGTCATCGATTCGCCCATTCTGGGAGCGGAAGGGAATCGGGAATTTTTGCTGCTCGCGGTTTTGGACAGGCCTCTTCGCTGATGCGAAGGGCGCGTCTTTCGTTACACTGAGGATCATGCGCCGCGTTGCCATTGTTTCCAAACCGCAGAAGGATGAATTGGCGGCCCTGCTGCCGGAGCTTGTGCTCTGGATGAAGGACCACGGTCTGGAACCGATTCTGGATACAGTGAGCGCGGGGTATGCGGGCGCGGGGTCGGCGGCGGCGCGGCATCGGCTGCCGGAGGAGAATCCGGAGCTGGTGATTGTGCTGGGCGGCGACGGCACGCTTTTGTCGGCGGCACGGGTGTTCGCCAAAACGGGAACGCCGATTTTGAGCGTGAATCTGGGCTCGCTGGGTTTTCTTACCGAAGTGCGGCTCGCCGATCTTTATTCCACGCTGGAGGGCTGGTGCCGCGACTGCTTTACGGTGGACGCGCGGGCCATGCTGCATGGCGAACTGTGGCGCGAGGGGAAGCTGTTTGCGGAGCATGAGGCACTGAACGATCTGGTGGTGGCCAAGGGCGCGATTGCGCGCATGGGCGACTTTCGCGTGACCATGGACGGATCGCTGGCCGCGGTTTTCCGCGCCGACGGCGTGATTGTGGCGACGCCGACGGGCTCAACGGCGTATTCGCTGGCCGCGAACGGGCCGATTCTGGTTCCCGATGTGGACGCGCTGATTGTGACGCCGGTGTGTCCGCACCTGCTGACCATTCGACCCATGGTGGTGCGCGGCGACGCGCAACTGACGGTGAGCGTGGAGGGGATTCCCGACCAGACCTTTCTGACAGTGGATGGGCAGGAGGCGATCTCCCTGAAGGTGGGCGACGAGCTGCGCTGCCGTCGCTCGCGCTACAGCGTCAAACTACTGAGGCTGGGCGCGACGGGGTTCTTCGACGTGCTGCGGTCGAAGCTCAAGTGGGGCGAACGGTAGATGCGAGCTCAGGGGCAGGGCTCAGGGCTCAGGAAAACAGAACGCGGTTTTTGGCGAGAAGTAAGCTGAACCCGGTACACTGGTCAGCGAAGTTTTGAAGAGCCTCTGGGAGGGGCCGCAGTTTTGCCACGACAGCTTTACACCGCACGTCTTGAAGAAAAGCGCCTGTTATCGGAGCCCGCCCAGTGTTTTCACCTTGAATTTTCCGTGCCGGAGTTGCCCTCGTTCGACTTTGCGGCGGGACAGTTCGTTTCCGCCGTGGCCACGGACGCCAGCGGTAAGCAGCAGACGCGGGCTTACTCGATTGCGTCGGCGGCTTCATCCAACCGTTTTGATCTGTGCGTGAACCGGGTGGAAGGCGGGTTCTTTTCCAACCTGCTCTGCGACCTGGAGCCGGGCCAGCAGGTGCAGATTCACGGGCCGCATGGGCTGTTCACGCTGCGGCAGCCGCTTACGGACTGCGTTTTGATCGCGACGGGGACGGGGATTGCGCCCATGCGCTCGTTCGCGCAGCATCTGTTTCCGGAGTCGGGCGAAGACCGCTGCGCGGGCCGCAACGTCTGGCTGGTGTATGGAACCCGGTACGAGACGGAGATTTATTACCAGGATTTTTTTGAGGAGCTGGCGGCGAAGCATCCGAGCTTCCACTACCTGAGCAGCCTGAGCCGACCGCAAGAAGGCTGGCCGGGATTGCGCGGCTACGTTCAGGACCATGTGGCGGAGTTGTTGAAGGGCCGGTCGAATGGATTCCACCCGGTGATACCGGCGGCGGTGGAACCTGTTGGCTTTGATATTCACGCCTATATTTGCGGGCTGAATGAGATGGTCTCGTCGAATCGCGACCGCCTGATTGAGAGAGGCTGGCATAAGAAGCAAGTGGTCTTCGAGCGGTACGATTAGCGGCGCGCCTGGAGATTCTTCGCCCAATCGCCGCACGTGGCAAGCCTGATTGCGGCTCACGTTAAACTGTCGTTATGGCAGGACTGGTTCTCGACGGCAAGGGATATGCGAAGGAGCTTGAAGCGGAGCTTCAAGAGCGCGTAGCGAAACTGAAGCAGAGGGGCGGCAGCGCGGGGCCTCCGATTCTGGCCACGATTCTGGTTGGCTCCGACCCGGCCTCGGCCACTTACGTAAAGATGAAGGGCAACGCCTGCCGCCGTGTGGGGATGGAGTCGCTCGCGGTGGAGCTTGGCGAGCAGACGACTACGGCCGAGCTGCTGGCGCAGATTGACGCGCTCAACGCGAATCCGCGGGTACGCGGGATCCTGTTGCAGCATCCGGTTCCCAAGCAGATTGATGAGCGCGCCTGCTTTGACCGCATCGCGCTGGAAAAAGATGTGGACGGAGTGACCAGCCTGGGGTTTGGGCGCATGGCGCTGGGCGAGCCTGCCTACGGGTCGGCGACACCGGCGGGAATCATGCGGCTGCTGCGCCGTTACGGAATCAAGATTGAGGGCAGGGAAGCCGTGGTTGTGGGCCGCAGCCCGATTCTGGGCAAGCCCATGGCCATGATGCTGCTGGCGGCGAATGCCACGGTGACGATGTGCCATTCGCGCACGAAAAATTTGCCGGAGATTGTAGGCCGCGCGGAGATTGTGGTGGGCGCGGTAGGTCGGCCCGAATTTATTCGGGCCGACTGGATTCGCGATGGAGCCGTTGTCGTGGACGCGGGTTATCACCCCGGCGGGGTTGGAGACATCGAACTTGGTCCGGTCATCGAGCGCTGCGCCGCCTACACGCCGGTGCCCGGCGGAGTGGGCCCCACGACGATTGCCACGCTGATCGCGCAAACGGTCGAGGCCGCCGAAAAGGCGACTTAGGGATCGAGCAGCCCGCCAGAGTGCGCGGCGGGCGTTATCCCAGGTTCCTGACCGCGTCCCAGACGTAGAAGGCGATGACCAGGCCCGACATGACGCAGGTGGCGCCGATCGCCAGCCTTATGTAGGGAGTGATCCGATGGACTTTCAGCAGCAGGGCGCTCTGCTCCTGCTCCTGGTAAGTCCCCGCGCTTCCCAGGAAGAGCTGATCCTCTTCGTGCATGGTCAGCGTCCCGCGGTAGCCGAGCAGGATAAGCATGATGGCTGTGACTCCGGCCCACACGATCCACAAAACAATGGTGGCGCTCATAAAGCACCTCCTGGTTCGAGTTTGAGCCGGCTCCAGATACCGAGGGGTCCGGTCGTAGCGGGGCTCGGGGGTAGGAGGGGCCGTTCGAGACCATCATAGCCCTGTTGAGGCAGTGGTGCGCGGGAATTTTTGATGATGCGCAACTCGGGTGGCAACCCCGCGGGAATGAAACGGATTCCATGAGGGGAGACTGGGCGGGGAGATATGCGCGGAATGAACCGTAAGGGTAAATGGTGGAGAAAACTGGCGATTTTTGAACTTACCGTACTGGTGAGCTGCGTGGCGCTCTTTTGGATCGCAGGATGCAGCCGCGGAGCGCAATCGGACCAGCAGATCAGGCAACAGGCCGCCCAAACCACGGAGCAGGTGAAGACCGGGGCGAAGAAAGCCGCGGCCGAAGCAAGGGTCGCCGCAGCCGAGGCGAAGCGCAAAGCCGGCGACATTGCCGCCGGCGTTCGAGAGGGCCTGCACAGCGACAATTCGTCGAATTCCGGCGCGATCGACATCAACTCCGCGAGCGAAGCGCGGCTGGCCACGCTGCCCGGCGTCTCGGCTGCGCGCGCGCGGAAGATCGTACGCAATCGTCCCTACAACGCGCCGCGCGACCTCGTATCCAAGGGAATTTTGAGCCGCGCGGAATATGGACGAATTGCGGGGCAACTGGTTGCGCGCGAACACTGAATCCGGAATTCAAAGGGCCGCATCTAACGAAATGAGCCTTGTTTCGCCTTTCTTCCGGCGATACACTAGGGCAGTAGGGTTTCAGACCTTCTCAGGAGACAATCACCATGGCAACCGCCGCACCCGAAGTCACTTCCGCCAAGTCGAACCCGGTCACCCTTACCAACTCGGCAGCCGCCAAGGTGCGCGAGATCATGGCGACACAGGACCCGCTGCCCGCGGGGCTGCGCATCGGCGTGGTGGGTGGAGGCTGTTCGGGCTTCCAGTATTCGATGTCGTTTGAGAACGCCGCCGGCATGATGGACAAAGTGCTCACCTTTGATGACGTAAAAGTGTTTGTTGACCCGACTTCGCTGATGTACCTGAACGGCTGCGTGGTCGATTATGTCGAAACCATTGAGGCCGCCGGATTCAAGTTTGAGAACCCTGCGGTGAAGAGCACCTGCGGATGCGGCTCCTCGTTCAACGTGTAAAGTTTGTTCCAGGGATTGTGAAATTGGCCTCGCGCGACGAGGCCATTTTTATTGCTGCGGGGTTGAACCGGGCGGGGAAGCCGTTGTGCTTCCGGTGCTGCTGCTGGTGCCCGAACTGAATGGGCTGTTGCTGCTTCCGAATGTACTGCTGCTGTTGCTGTTGCTATTGCTGAAGGGCGAGTTGGAGTTGGTTCCGCTGCTGCTTCCGTTCGCGCCCTGACCCGCGCCCAACATGCCGGCGGCCTGCCGCATCTGGTCCGCGATGGGGTTGTAGACAAATTCCCACTTGTTGTAGTGGGTTTGTTTCTTGTAGGCGAGCAGCGATGCTTTTGTGCTGGGAATGCCGACGCCCACGATGGGGCCCGCGCCCAGGGTGGGGCTGGTGGCGCTTGTCGCACCGAAGGGTGAGGTCGCAGAGGGGGTCCCGGCGGCGCCGGGGCTGGCTGGTGCGGGCGACGGAGCGGCGGGAGCTGGATTGGGTCCGGTGATCGTGACGGAGGGATTGTTGGCGGCGTTGTCTCCGGTTGTTCCTGAATCCGTTCCTGAATCGGAAGAGTCCGAATTCTGGTCGGGCGTGTCCGGGGTGACGCTGCCGAACGGAGAAGCTGGCGCGGGCGAGCCGAAGGTGGATTGCCCGAAGGCCGAGGTTCCCCCCGCCGTTGTGCCTGTGGCCGCGTTGACCGGAGTTCCGATGTTCGAGGCTGCCGGGATTGCGGCGAGCGGCTCACCGAAGAAGCCCAGCGGCGGAACCTTGGCCTGGCCCAGATGGATGAGCCGCCAATCATCTTTACCGGTAATGGGGTCGGTGTAGCGCTTGCGCAGGAAACGGATGTTGTTGGTATTGAGCAACTGATCGATGGAGGTGGGATAGGCTCCGAATTTTCTGTAGTAAAGCTGGATGGCGCGCTGGTACTGCTCGCCACGATGCACCAGCTCAAGCTCCCTGTCGCGCTGAATGGACTTGGCCATACGCGGCGCGGCCACGGCCAGGCCGATGAGCAGCAGCGCAACCAGAAAGAGCACCGCGAGGAGGATGTAGCCGTCTTCGCCGGAGCGCGCACCGCTGCGCATTCGCGGGTCTTGTCCGGGTTGGCGCAAGTTGGGCATCAGTTCTGGATAAGGGGCAGCGTTTGGGTATCGTTGTACGGAATGTCCTGGATCTGGATGGACATGGGCGCGATCTGCACGACCTTGTAGCGATGGTCCACCACATCCCCGGCGGCGGCGATGAACACATCGTCCCCGTGGAGCAGGAAGGCCTTGCGCGCGCCGTCCGTATGGGCCTCGTAGCCAAAGAACTTGAGATCAATGGGCGGCGGAGGCGGCGGGCCCTGGGCCACGGCCGCAGCCTGACCCTTGGGGCGCACGGGGCCGATTGGCTTCTCAATCGCAACCGGAGTCGAGTTCATAGAAAAGATGTTGCGCCCGCTGCCCGTGTATTTGAGCGACTCAGCGGCGGCCATCCACTCGGGGTGCAGCGTGGGATCGAGTCGCGTCAGGGAGCCTGAGGCAATCTTCACGGCCTGGTGATCCGCGCCGGCTTGTGCTGGCTGCGGCGCGGCGTGGTTTTGCGCAACGGTGGGCTGCATGGGCGTCGGAGGCGTGCCCGCGCTCATCATCTGGAAGACCATTCGCAGCACCAGGAAGAGAACTATGATTCCCAGCACAACGGCGACGGCCACTTTCTTCTTATCGTCCGAGCCGGTTTTGAGCGCCATCAGCGGACCTCCTGCGCGGGAGCGAGAGCCGCGGTTTCGGTCTGGCCGGGCACGCTTGCCACGGCTGGAGGCAGATCGGTCGCGCCCGCCTGCAGATAGGTGGAAAGCTTGAGGCGCAGGTTGACCAGCCCGCCCTGCTGGCCGGTAAACGTCACGCCGTCGATGATGAAGAAGACGTGATTCTTGTCGCGCTCCAGGTCGTTGATGAAGTGCATCATGGGCGTGTAATCGCCGCTCAGGCTGGCGTCAATGCGAACCTCGGTGAGCCCGTCGATGGCCGGGGAAGGCGCGTATTCAGCGCGCGAGAGCCGGACCTGGTTCTTCACCGCCGCCTGGCCCAACTGCTCGGCGATGGTGGAGTAGTTGGGAGCGATGCGCGCGTCATAAAAATGCGCCGCGCCGTCACGCGACTGGTCCACTTTTTGGGGAAGCCCCTGCAAATGCGCCATCTGCGTATGCAACTGGAGAAAATGAATTTGCTGGCGCTGGAAGCTTTCCGAGTCGGTGGCTCCGGCGGCGTGGACGGCGAGGCCAGCCTTGACCGCGAGCCCAATGACCAGCGCAGCCAGCAAGGCCGCGCCCGCCAGGTGCAGATTGAGCAAAGTGAACCAGCGGCGGAAGTTCTTCATCGCGTCCTCCTGTTCATCGCCGAAGCCGTGGTGTGTGCTTTTCCGGAGGATTGCCGCGCCGGCTTCTTGTCGGCGGATTGCTTTTCGGACGCCTTGTCTTCGGCGGTGATGGGGCGGTAGTCGGCGAGAATCTCGAAGTTCACCTCGCTGGTATTCGACGCGGGCTGGAAGGCGTTGTTTTGCCCGGAGGATTGCGCCAGGGTCTCGCCGGCGAGGCGCGGCGAAGCGAAGTGCTTCGATTTTTCTAGGTTCTGCACCAGTTGAATGGCGCGGTCGCGCGCGCCGCTTACGCGCAGATGAATCTGAACCTGGCCGCTTTTGGTGATGGCCGGATCGAGGCTGAGCACCTGCACGCCTGACGGCAGCACGGTTTCCAGGTCGGTCATGGTGGCCGTCCAGGAAAATGCCTTGCGCCGGAAAAGGCCGTTGAGATATCCCGACTGCGCGAGCACGGCGGCGTTCTGCGGTTCGCGCATCAGCGCCTCGTAGCTCTGCTGCTGCCGCTCCATGCCGCGGACGTTATTCTCCATCTGGTTGACGCGCGCGGTCGCGGTTTGCGCCTTCTGGCGCTCGGCCTTCAACAGAAGGAAGAGCGGAATCGCGATCAGGGCAAGAACCAGCATGACGACTCGCAGGCGCTTGAGCACTGCGCGGACATCAATATAAGGCCGGCTGGCGAGGTTAAGAGTAATGATCATCAGCTTGCCAGGGCCCCCATGACTCCCGCCGCGAATCCTTTGGGCAGCGCGGTGACGGCTCCGGAAGCGGGCAGGGGGGCGAGGTCGCGCACCTGCAAAGCCGCTTCCATTTCCGGTCCGAGCGCGGCGGCGAATTCCTCCGCGCCTCCCGGTCCGTTGTAGTAAAGGACGTTTGGAGCCGTGTTCAGAGTGTCTTCAAAGTAGGCCGACGCCACCGAGATCACCTGCGCGAGCTCCGCGCGCTGCGCCGCGTAGCTCGCCGGAAGCTCCAGCGTGCGATGCAGCAGCAGCTCATTGCCATTGGTGATGGCGGTAGTGAGCGTGAGACCGCCACGGTTGACCACCAGCGCCGCGTCGTCGGAGCGCAAGGCCGCCAGCGAAGCCAGCATGGAGGGCAACACCACGCCCGGCTCGTATCCGGCGGCGCGCACCGCGTCCTCATATTCGGCGCGAACAGGCGCGGGCATGAGGGTGACAAGCGCGCGCGCCTGGCTCTGCGTCTGGCGGATCACCTGATAGCTGACCGCCGCATGGTCCACCTCAAACGGGGCGAGTTTGCGCAGGCGGAAGCGCACGATTGGCAAGGCTTCCTGTGGTTTCGAGGGCAGGGAATCAAAGTCGAGAATCAGCACGCGCACGGCCGCATCGGGAACCACCAGCGTGAGGGTTTTGTCGCGCGGCTCCAATTCGTCGAGAGCATTGCGAAGCGCAGCGACGACCCGTGCGGGGTCAGCGAAATTCGGCGTCGCAAGTCCCGGACGCACGATATCGGGTGACAGAGGGTCGGCGGCCAGCGAGGCAAAGGCCATCGTGACCGCGCCCCTGGACTGGCGGGCGGCGATGACGCCTTCGGGCGTGATTTCGCAGGCCAGGGCGGGGCGCAGGCTGGTGTCGGTGGAAAAAATGCGAGAAAGAAATGGCACTAGCGCGTCGCCTCGATAAACGTGACTTTGTTAATTTCCTTCAAAGTGGTAAGACCCCGCCGCACGCGGTCAATCGCCGACTCGCGCAGGAACGTCATTCCCTGCTGCTGCGCGAAGCGGCGAATTTCCGAGCCAGGTTTCTTCTCCAGAATAATTTCCCGGATGGGGTCGGTCAGGTCGAGCAGCTCATGAATCGCCGTGCGTCCCCGGTAGCCCGGTCCTCCACATTCGATGCAGCCCGCGCCCTCGCGGAAGTCGAAGTCGCGCCACTCCGCCGGGTCGAATCCGCTGGCCAGCAGCATTTCATCATCGTAATGCACGGTGTGCGCGCAGTATTCGCAAATGGTGCGGACCAGCCGCTGCGCCAGAATGCAGTTCAGTGCGGAGACAAAGTTGTAAATCTCCACGCCCATGTTCAGGAAGCGCCCCAGCACATCGATCACGTTATTGGCGTGGACGGTGGTGAAGACGAGGTGGCCAGTGAGCGCGGAGTTGATGGCGATCTGCGCCGTCTCCTGGTCGCGGATTTCACCGACGAGAATCTTGTCCGGGTCGTGGCGCAGAATCGACCGCAGCCCGCGCGCAAAGGTGAGTCCCTTCTTTTCGTTTACCGGAATCTGCGTGATGCCGCGGATCTGGTATTCCACCGGGTCTTCGATGGTGATGATCTTGTCCTCATCGCTCTTGATCTCATTCAGCGCGGCGTAGAGCGTGGTCGTCTTGCCTGAACCGGTGGGGCCGGTGACGAGCACCATTCCGTACGGTTCGCGGATGTAGCGGCGGAAGCGCTTCAAATCGTCTTCGTGGAAGCCCACCACGTCCAGCGTCAACTGGCGGAACTTCTCGCTCATCGATTCCTTGTCGAGCACGCGCAGCACGGCGTTTTCGCCATGCACGGTCGGCATAATTGAAACGCGGAAGTCGATGAGGCGACCCTTGTAGCGGACGCGGAAACGCCCGTCCTGCGGGACGCGGCGCTCGGCAATATCCAGCTCGCTCATGACCTTGATGCGCGACAGGATGGTCGTATGATGCTCGCGCGCGATGGGGGCCATGGCCGGCTGGAGCACGCCGTCGATGCGGTACTTTACGTGCAGTGAATCGTCGTAAGTCTCAATGTGGATGTCGGAGGCGCGGCGCTCGAGCGCGGTGAAGATGGTCGTGTCCACCAGCCGAATGATGGGGCTGATGTCTTCTTCCGACGTGAGCTTTTCAATCGAGATGGTCTCGTCCTGATTGTCCTCGGACGAGATCACGTCAAACGTCATGCCCTCGGAAGCCTCGTCGAGCACGCGCTGCGATTGCTCCATTTTCTTCAGCAGATCGGTAATTTGCGTGAGCGTGGCGACGCGCGTGGAGATGCGCTTGCCGAGCAGGCTGGCGATTTCGTCCAGAACCATGAGACGGCTGGGGTCGCTCACGGCGATGACCAGCCGGTCCTCGTGCTGCTCCAGCGGGACGAAGTTGTAGCGGAACATCATGTCCACGGGCACGCTCTTGAATAGCTCGTGCTCAATGCGGAAGTTTTTCAGATCGACGAACTCCGAGCGATAGCGCCGCGCCAGCGCCTGCGCGCGTTCTGTTTCGCTCTGTTCGGTCGGCAATGTTAATACGGGTGCCTGTGCCATAAGTTCCTCTTAGTTCCTGAATCTTTCCCCCACTCAAGCAAAAGCGCTTGAGTGGGCCACCATCTTTCCCCCACTCAAGCAACGGCGGCTTGAGTGGGCCACCCGGCGCGCGCTATCTGAAGTTGCTGGTGTTCGCCATCGAAAACAGCGGCAGATACAGCGCAATTAAGATGACCAGCACCATGCAGCCCATGACGATGAGAATTGCCGGTTCAATCATGGACATGGCGGCGGTCAGCGCGGTCTGCACGTCCTCCTCAAAAAATTCGGCGACCGAGTTCAGCATCTGCGGCAGCGCGCCGGTGGATTCGCCCACCTCGATCATCTCGGTCGAGAGCGGCGGAAAGACCTTTGTCTCCTGCAGGCTGGTGGAGAGCCCTTTGCCCTCGCGCACGCTGCCCACCGAAGAAAAGACGGCCTGGGAGATGCGTTTGCTCGAAATGGAGCGGGCCGCTGTTTCCAGCGAAGGGACCAGCGGCAGGCCGCCGGTCAGCAGCGTGGAGAGCGTCCGCGCAAAGAGGGCCACTTGATACTTGAGCCATATCTTGCCGAATAGCGGCAGCTTGATGCGAATGCCGTCAATGCGGTCCGATCCGGCGTCGGTCTTGCTCCATCGATAGATAAGGTAGACAAGCAGAACGAATGCCGGAAGCGCGTACAGAATATACTTCTGCGCGAAGTTGCCGAAGGCCAGCAGCCATAGCGTGATGGACGGCAGCTTGCTGCCGATCTGGTCGTAGAGCTGCGCGAAACGCGGCACCACGAACGAAATAAGGAACACGAACAGCGCGCAAACCAGCGTAATGAGCACCGCCGGATAAATGAGCGAGGCGGCCAGCTTTTTGCGAAAGGCCAGCGCAATCCGCTGGAAAGAGAGGAAGCGCCCGAGGACCTCTTCCAGATTGCCGCTTCGCTCGCCGGCCAGCAGCGTGGTGGTGTAGATGACGGGGAAGCCGCCCTGTGCGTCGAATGCCGAGGAGATGGACTCTCCGGTGCGCACCCGTGCGGCCACATTCTGGAGCTGCGCCGCGAAGTTGGGGTTCTTCTGGCTCTTGGCCAGCATCTCCAGCGAACTGAGAATGGGCAGTCCGGCCCGAACCAGCGTGAGAAACTGCTGATTGAAGATAATGAAAGTCTCAAGCTTGATCTTGCGCCGGCTGCGCGCGAGCCCCCGCGGCTTCACCGAGTAGATATAGTATCCAGCCTGCGAAAAACGGTGGCGCAACTCCTCGGCCGAAGCCGCAGAATGCACCTGCTCCTGGACACGGCCGCGCTCATCGGCCAGCTTGATTACAAATTCCGCCATCGATGTGATTTCAGGGTACCAGTTCCCGTAGACAAAAGACGCAGCCGGGGGCCGGAGCGTTCGCGGCCGTTGGATTCAGCGTCCAATCCGGCGCTCAGGCGGGATTTGGGCGAAGCTCCAACCGGCTGCATGCGGATGACTCAATCGCCGCCACAACTTCCTCCATACCCTGCCCGGTCTTGCTGGAAACCTCCAGAACCCGCATCCCCGGACGCACGCTTTGGATATTTCTGTGCGCCGCTTCGAGATCAAATTCAGTGGCCGCCGCCAAATCCATTTTGGTGATGAGCGCCGCGTCCGCCGTATTGAAGATGGTTGGGTATTTCAGCGGTTTGTCCTCGCCTTCCGTAACGGAGAGCAGCACGAAACGCATCTGCTCGCCGAGATCGTAGCTGGACGGGCAGACAAGGTTGCCGACATTCTCGATGAAGAGAAAATCGAAGTCCGTGAGGCTCCATCCTTCGAGCGCGCCGGCGATCATCTTCGCGTCAAGGTGGCAGACGGTTCCGGTTGCAATCTGCCTGACGTGCGAGCAGGCACGGGAGAGGCGTATCGCGTCGTTTTCCGTTGCCAGGTCTCCGACCAGCGCGGCGATGCGGTACTTCGGCGCCAGGGTCGAAAGCAGTCTTTCGAGAAACGCCGTTTTGCCCGCGCCGGGGCTGGATACAAAACTGAGCACGCTGACGCCAGCATGCCGAAAGCGGTCTCGCAGCTCTCGGGCCAGCAGGTCGTTTTCTTTCAGAATGCGGGCCCTTACTTCGACCATTCGCGGTGTTGAACTCATGCGGCCATCTCGAAGGCTCTGACTTCGAGCTCCTTTCCCTGAAGAATCTCCTGCTGTGGCGTAAGGCAGCGCGGACACGCAATGTGCTGCGGGGCCGGGGCGTGCGTGGAGGCGCAGCCGGGACAGTAGGCGAGCAGCGGCACGGTTTCAATTTCCAGCCGGGAATCGGCCAGGGGCGTGGCCTCGCGGGCCAGCTCGTAAGCGAAGCGGAGCGCCTGAGTGTCTACGCCGGACAGCACGCCGATGCGCACGTAGACCGCTTCCACTCTGCCTCCGCCGCGCTTTGCGGCTTCTTCCTCAATCTGCTCGATCATGGCCAGTGCAATCGAAAGTTCGTGCATCGAGCGGCCCCGCCTACATGGATTTGATTTTCAGATAACGCCTGACATCCGGACCCAGGGAATACGCGATTCCGGCTATGGCGATCCCCAGCGCAAGATAAACGACGGTTTTCATAACTCCTCCTGGTCTTGTTGAAGGTCTTGTTGCATTGCGAAAGCCGCTGCGGTTTGGCGCGGTTTCGGCTGATGAGTGCGGCCTGCCAGGTCGACGACGGCCCGCACTGCTTCCGGAACGGAAGACGCGACGGCCTCTGACAGGCCCATGCGCCCGTCCAACTCGGCGCCGAAATCGAACGGCTCGCAACCTACGATGTAGATTTCCGCAGTGATCTCGCCCAGCATTCGCGCCATGGCCAGCAGGCGTGCGGGGTCCATGGAGTGAGGGTCGAAGACGGCCTCAGGCGGAGAATCAGGTTCGGGGACTGGCTGGAGAATGGAGAGGGTTCCGGGCCGCGAGTTGCGCGCGATGGCATCCACCAGAATCACGGCCTCGTAGGGCTCCAGCAGGGCATAGGCCAGGTCGAAGGAGCGAATGCCAAAGTCCACTACCT
>JBAUHD010000578.1:0-3324 GCA_049680085.1 Acidobacteriaceae bacterium | reverse complement strand
AAGTGACGCGGACGAGCTTTCCCTGCGGCTGCGTGAGCTGGTAGTGGATGCCGCGGATGACGTTGCGGGCGGAGACAGAGGTGTTGTCCTGCTTCCAGTCCGTGGGAAGCCCCGCCTGTTGCATGAGGCGCTGGTTGTAGGTTTCCCAGAATGCTCCGCGAGCGTCGGCAAATTTTTTTGGGGTGATGAGGAGCACGCCGGGAAGATTTGTCTGTTGGATGTTCATGATTCCGGTTCCGGCGGAGTATGGGCGTCGTCGAGCAGAGAGAGGAGGTATTGTCCATAGCCGCTTGCGCGGACCGGCTCGGCGAGTGATTCGAGCTGAGCGGCGTCGATGTAGCCGTAGCGATAAGCGATTTCCTCGGGGCAGGCGATTTTCACTCCCTGGCGTCGCTCGATGGTCTGGATGAACATGGCGGCATCGAAGAGGGAATCATGGGTGCCGGTGTCAAGCCAGGCCATGCCGCGGCCCAGGTGCTCGACATTGAGCAAGCCATTGCTGAGATAGTGGCGGTTGAGGTCGGTGATTTCCAGTTCACCGCGCAGCGAGGGCTTGAGAGTGGCGGCGATGGCGGCGGCGTTGTTGTCGTAAAAATAGAGGCCGGTGACGGCGCACCTGGATTTCGGCTTTGCGGGTTTTTCTTCCAGGCTGATGGCGCGACCCTGCGCGTCAAATTCAACAACACCATAGCGCTCCGGGTCCTGCACCTGATAGACGAAGATGGTCGCGCCTTTGTCTTTGGCGGCGGCGCGCCTGAGCTGCTGGCTGAGGGTCTGGCCGTAGAAGATGTTGTCGCCGAGCACGAGCGCGCTGGGACTGTTGCCGATGAAATCTTTTCCGATAAGAAATGCCTGTGCGAGCCCTTCGGGGTTGGGCTGCACGGCGTAGCTGAGATTGATTCCCCAGCGATGGCCGTCGCCAAGCAGTTCGGCGAAACGCGAGGTGTCCTGCGGAGTGGAGATAACGAGGATGTCGCGGATGCCTGCCAGCAGCAGCGTGCTGAGCGGGTAATAGACCATCGGCTTGTCGTAGATGGGCAGCAACTGCTTGGAGACAACGTGCGTGACGGGATAGAGGCGCGTGCCGGAGCCTCCGGCAAGAATGATGCCCTTCATTGCGCGAGCCTTTCCGAGTAGTTTTGCTCGATCCACTGATGGTAGGCTCCGGAGCGGATTTCGTTGACCCAGCCGAGGTGGTCGAGGAACCACTCGATGGTGCGGCGTATGCCGGTCTCGAAGGGCTGCGTGGGACGCCAGTCGAGCTCGTTCGCGATTTTTGTGGCGTCGATGGCATAGCGGCGGTCGTGCCCGGGCCGGTCCTGGACGTAGGTGATGAGTTTTCTCCTGCCGCCGATGGCGGAGTCGGGACGCAGTTCGTCGAGGATGTCGCAGATGGCGGTGACGACTTCAATATTGCGGTGCTCGCTGTTGCCGCCAACGTTGTAGGTTTCGCCGGGGCGTCCGGCTTCGAGCACGCGGCGAATGGCGGCGCAGTGGTCTTCGACAAAAAGCCAGTCGCGGATGTTGAGTCCGTCTCCGTAGATGGGGAGCGGCTTGCCTTCGAGCGCATTCAGGATCATGAGCGGGATGAGCTTCTCCGGAAATTGCCAGGGCCCGTAATTGTTGGAGCAATTGGTGGTCAGCACGGGCAGGCCGTAAGTATGATGCCAGGCGCGCACCAGCATGTCCGAGGATGCCTTGGAAGCAGCGTAGGGGCTGTTGGGCGCGTAGGGAGTGGTTTCCGTGAAGGCCGGGTCTTCGGGCTGAAGGGTTCCGTAAACCTCATCGGTGGAGACCTGCAGGAAGCGGAATGCGGATTTCGCGGCGGGTTCGAGGGATTTCCAGTAGGTCCTGGCCTGTTCCAGCAGGGCAAAGGTTCCCAGGATGTTGGTTTGAAGAAAGGCTGCCGGCCCGGCGATGGAGCGGTCCACGTGGCTTTCAGCGGCGAAGTTGAGGATGGCGTTCGGCCGGTACTCGCGGAGCAGGGATGCGACGAGAGACGGGTCGCAGATATCTCCGTGAACGAAAATGTGGCGAGGATTCTCCGAGACAGATTCGAGGTTGCGGCGGTTTCCCGCGTAGGTGAGCAGGTCGAGGTTGACGACGCGGGCGTCGGTTTTGGCGAGGTGCTCGAGGACGAAATTGGTCCCGATGAATCCCGCTCCGCCTGTCACCAGAACCGTGTTGTTCATGGCAAGAATCTTTCCACCCTAACGAAGAACATTAATCGCGGCGGCTCCGAGGCCGAGTTGAGAGACGACCTGTGACCAGTCGAGGAAGCCGCGCATGAAGGTGGGGCCGAAAGTCTTCTCCGGTACCACGATTGTATCGCCGGGGTGAATGCGTACCGAGTCAAAGGTATTTCCCCAGATTCCGCTGGCGGCGGCGCGGCTGAGAACCGAGCCGTCGGCGCGAATAATGAAGGCGTGCTTTTTGTCGGCGTCACGATTGGGGCCGCCGGCGAGGTGGAGATAATCTCCGACGCGGCGACCGGGCGCGTAGAGGAACGAGTTCTGGTCGTAGACTGCGCCGACCACGTTGACGCTGGCGGGAACGGGAGGAACGATAAAGGCGTCTCCGTCTTCAAGCTGGATGGGCGGCAGGGCGGCGGCGCCGGAGCTATTTGGCTTTTCCTCGAGGACAATGCGACCGGTAGCGCGCACCTGATGGAGGCGGGCGATGAGCTCGTGTTCGCTCGTAACCGCGGCGTTGGCGCTGGCGAGATCCTGCGCGGTGGCCGCGGCGGAGTTCGATTGCGCGATATTGCCGCGGGCTATCTCCATCTCAAGCTTCTGCACATACTCATTGATGCGCGCCTGCTGAATGACGCGAGTCGATTCGCGGGAAAATTCCGAGCCGTAGAGGTAGGCATCCGGCGTCAGTCCTCCGGCGCGAGCGATCAACTCCGGGAGAGTTTCGCCCGGTTTCACGCTATAGGTTCCGGCGTGGACGAATTCCCCCTCCAGGCGTACGAACTTAGTCTGCTGGGCGAGAGGAACGTGAATGTCGGCCTGCGAGAAGACGGTGACGACATCGCCGGGCTCAAGCTCGAGATTCTGACGGGGGTCGTGGTCGAGGACGAGCTTGCCCAGATCGAAGGGAATCAGGGAAGTCTTGAGCGTGTTCTTATTGAGGCGCTCGATGACGGCGTAGTCCCAGTCGATCTCCGGCGCGGGCAAGGTGATGCGGATGCGGCGGGCGACCCCGGCGGTGTTTTCGGTGACGACCTGGTTTTCGCGGGAAGCGAGGGTTCCGCCGCCGAGTTGCGGTGCTGAGTTCATCGGCTGCTGAGAGTTCGGCTGGGGCGCGTTTCCATTTTCGCTG
>JBAUHD010000577.1:0-7337 GCA_049680085.1 Acidobacteriaceae bacterium | reverse complement strand
GTCTTCGCGGCAGTCTGCACCCGGCAGCCATCCAGATAGCCCCAGGTCATCCAGTTTCCGTGGGGAGTGGTTGCGAAATGCGGGCAGTGTGTTTCAAAGCCGGAGAATTGCTCATCGTCATCCCCATGGATATACAGGACCGGCACCGGGTGGGCGAGCTTTACGGGCGGCTCCATAAGCGGAGTGGCAACGGCAACAATGCCGCTGACGTATTTCGAATGTCGCGCCGCGAACAATTGGACCATCCCCGACCCGCTGGAAAATCCAACGAAGAAGATGCGCTTTCGATTTGGATGATCGCGGTCAAGCACATCTTGCAGGACGGCCATAAGGTACCCGTCATCATCCACTGGCTGGCCACCGGGGGCGAGCACATGGGTGCGCGAACCCCGCATTTCCCAGAAGGGAATGTTCTTTTTTCTGTTGACGGGCAGGTTGAGATTAGTCCTGACCGGAGTGGGGAAGACGACGATAATTCCGTTGCGGTTTGCGACGTCAATCCATCCGAAGTTTTGCGATTCTGATTTCGCGGTGCTGCCAATGCCGCCGAGCATGAATACAACCGCGGGGTGAGGAGGAAGATGAGCGGGTCGGAAGACAAGGTACGGACGGTTGTATCCGTTATGCACGAACGGTCGCGCCTGGATTTGCGCCGCGAGCGGTTGCGCGGCGGCGACCGCCAGCACTGCGGAGAGCAGAAGCCCGAAGATTATTCGCGCGGCGGGATTCCGTGCCGATTTTTTGCCAAGGTGGCGAAAGTTTGAAAGCATTCAACCTCGCAAAGGAATATAGTGTGAGGAAAATCAGGTGTCAAGCGGGATTCACAGCTTCCAGCGCGTCCTGCGCTGACACCGCTCATGAAAGCCATCGACATTGCAATGTTCAAGCGAATCAAACTTGAGGAGCATGCGTCCGGCCCGCTGATTGGGGTGAAGGTCCTGGACTTGTCGCGCCTTGTCTCCGGGAATACCTTGACGATGGTGCTGGCGGACCTGGGCGCGGATGTCGTGAAAGTGGAACCACCTTCAGGAGACACGCTGCGCGACTGGAAGGTCTGCGGGGTGTCGACCGCATGGAAGGCCTACAGTCGGAACAAGCGAAGCCTCTGCCTCGATTTCCATAGCGCGGAAGCCCGCGGGGTCCTGATGGACCTGGCCGCGCAGGCCCAGGTTCTGGTTGAAAGCTTTCGCCCTGGCACGCTTGAGAAGATGGGCCTGGCGCCGGACGTATTGTTGGCTCGAAACAGCAAGTTGATCATCGCGAGGATTTCCGGGTGGGGGCAGAGCGGCCCGTATCGCGACCGGCCGGGCTTCGGCACGCTCGTCGAAGGGATTTCCGGGTTCGCGTCCATGAATGGATTTGCAGACCGCGAGCCGGTGCTGCCGCCTATTTACCTGGGAGATATGACAGCCGGGCTTTATGGCGCGATTGGAGTGCTGGCGGCGCTGAGGCATGTCGAGGTGAATTCCGGAGAAGGACAGGTGATCGACGTTCCGCTGCTCGATCCTCTCTTTGCGATCCTCGGTCCGCAAGCGGCGAACTACCGGCTTACTCAAACAGTGAAGCAACGGACGGGAAGCCGCTCGACAAACAGTGCTCCGCGCAACGTTTATCGCACCGGCGACAACAAATGGGTTTGCCTCTCCGCTTCCACACAGGCCATGGCGGAGCGGCTATTTCGCGCCATCGGACGACCGGAACTCGTGGGGGATCCACGCTTTTCCCACAATGCCGCGCGGGTGCGGAATGTGGAGGCGCTCGATGCGGTCCTTGGAGGCTTTTTTGCAACGATGACGCAGGTGGAATGCGTCGAGTTCTTCGCCGCGCGATCCGTGACCGTGGGGCCGGTTTACGACATGGCGGACATTCAGGAAAACGCGCACTTTCATGAGCGCGACATTGTCGTTGAGCTTCCCGACGAGGAATTGGGAACGGTTCCGGTCCATACGATCTCGCCGCGTCTTGCGGGCACGCCGGGGAGTTTTTACAAGGCTGCTCCGGCTTTGGGCGAGCATACGCACGAGGTGTTGCGCGGCCTGGGCTACAGCCAGGAGGCCATTACCGCTCTTGAAAAAATCGGCGCGGTGAAAGGTGGCGAACAACCATGAAGCGCGGCGCTCCGGAAATCATGCGAAGCAAGTTGTTTGTTCCAGCGAGCAGTCCCGCACTCTTCCCCAAGGCGCTGGCCTCAGAGGCCGACGCGATCTGCTTTGATCTGGAGGATTCGGTTTTGCCCGCGCGCAAAGCGGAGGCCCGCGCGATTCTGCGGGCGTTTTTGAGCAGCGGTTTTCGCACAGAAAAGATGATCACAGTTCGCGTGAATCATCCGCGCTCCGCCTTTTTTGCGGAAGACCTGTCGGCCGTGGTTTCTCCGGCGGTCTCGTTATTGGTTCTTCCCAAGGTGGAGGACACCTCGGAGATCAAAGATGCGGCGTCGGCGCTGTCCGTGCTGGAGAAGGAGCGCAACGTGGAGCGGCCTATTGCGATTGCCGCCACGATTGAGTCACCGCGCGGGCTGCGGCTTGCACGCGAGATCGCCGAAAGCGACGATCGGGTTGTGGCGCTTCAGGTCGGGCTGGCGGATTTTTTTGTATCTTTGGGGGTTCAGCAGAGCGATACTTTTACGGCGCAACAAGTTCGCCTCAGGCTGCGGCTTTCGGCGGCCGAGGCAGGCGTTCCTTGTTTCGACAGCGCTTATCCGGAAATCGAGGATGAGGCGGGTTTTGTGCGCGAGGCAAGCATGGCTCGCAGCCTGGGATTCGCAGGCAAGAGTTGCATCCACCCCCGCCAGGTTGCTCTGGCGAACCGAATCTTCTCTCCACAACCCGAAGAGATCGCTTGGTCTTTACGCATCTCGAAAGCGGGGCGAGAAGCCGCGACGGCTGGGGCAGGGGCATTCAAGCTGGATGGACGCATGATCGACAAGCCATTCATCATGAGGGCTGAAGCTATCCTTGAGCTTGCAAAGAAACTTCATCTGCTAGACACAGCCTGGAAGGAAAACTGATCGGCACCCTTGCGGCGTTGCTACGCCATTCCACTTCCTCGTAAGCGTTTTTTTGCAGCGCCGCGGCCGGACGCCTTAGAGTTCTCTCCGTATGCGTCCGCAAGCGCAGCTACGGATTCACGAATCTTAAGCTCCGTCTGCAGAACGTAATTTTTCGCGGGTCCGGAATCCCCCGCCACTCGATCGAGCAGGATGCGGGCCGCACTGGCTCCGAGTTGATATCCGGGTTGATGCACGGAGGATAAGGAGGGGCTGGTGGTTTCCGCGAAATCCAGGTTGTCGAATCCCACCACGGATACATCTTCGGGGCAACGCATACCCAGTTCGCGGATTGCCAGCAGCACGCCCAGCGCAATCATGTCATTTCCAGCGAAAAATGCTGTTGGGCGCGGCAACATGCGAAGCAGAACCAGGCTCTTTGCGTATCCACTTTGCTTATCGAAGCTGGCCTCCTGAATATAGTCCGGAGAAACGGCGATTCTGGCTCCGTGCATTGCGCGTTTGAATCCATTCAATCGCTCTCTCGCATTCGTGAGGTGAAGAGGGCCTGTAATCATGGCGATCTGCCGGTGCCGCATCTGGATGAGGAGTTGTGTCGCGCGATACGCGCCCTCCTCGTTGGCGACGGTGACGCTGTCGCCATTCCAATGGCGGGGCGTACGGTCGACGCATACTACGGCCGATCCAGCCTTGCGGTACGACTCCGCCTGGGTGGTCAGGTCGCTGAAACTGGACGGAATCACAATCAGCCCCGCGGGAAGGTAGGTGCGCAATGCATTTAAATGAGTCAATTCCTTGGTGTGGTCGTTATCGGTGTTGCACAGAATCAACCGATAGCCGCTGGCGAACGCCACATCTTCCGCGCCGCGGACCACGGCCGGGAAAAAAGGATTCGAAATGTCGGGAATGATCATTCCGATCATGTCTGTTCTGTCTCGCCTGAGGCCGCGAGCCAGCGCGCTGGGCTGGTATCCCAGCGCCTCGACAGCCTCCATTACGCGCTGGCGGAGAGCATCACGCACCGGCGCCGAATCATTCAGGACGTTCGACACCGTGCCCAGCGAGACGCCGGCCATGCGGGCAATCTGTTTCATGTTCGGCATACGATAAGTAGGGTACAACAAAGCGCTCATGGCGCAGATGTAAAAAGGTGACTGCGAAGTGGCCGGAGCCGGGGCGCGCAGTGCGGCTGTTCCTTCGCGGAAGGCCGAGGGTGACCTATAGTGAGCCTTTGAAACCAATACGTTCCGGAGCTGGTTTTCGCTTAAAAAAAAATTGTTGACAAGCTCACCTGTGCGGCGTATCAATGTCCATCAAGAAATGAAAGCTTTCATTTTTAAGCTTGGGTTCGCACAGAGTCGACGTTAAGGCTCGGCGTTCTCCGGGAAAAAGGAGAAGTTATGTATCGGAGGCCTTCTTGGCTGGTGCTGTTCTTTGTGCTTGCGCTTAGTGTGTCCGGACTTATGGCGCAGGTGGTCATTACGAGTACGATTGTTGGCACTGTTACCGATCCTCAGAGTGCGATCATTCCTGGAGCCGGCGTCGTCCTGAAAAATCTGGACACTGGTGTCACGGTCAAATCAGTTTCGGATGCGGCGGGAAACTATCAATTCTCAAATCTTATTGCGGGCCACTACGAAGTCCAGGTAGACGCGAATGGGTTCGGTCAGGCGGTTTCCACCGCGATACCTCTGGAAAACGGAAAGACCCAGCGTGTGAATTTCACTCTGCGAGTGAGCAAAGTGACCCAGGTTGTGAAGGTATCGAGCGCGGCGGCCTTGATCAAGACCGATGACGCGAACGTCTCCGAGGTGATTCAAAACAATTTTGTGCGCAATCTCCCGATTGAAGGCCGCAGCTTTCTGAACTACGCCCAGATTGTTCCCATGTTCAATAGCGGAAGCGGCGATAATACGCGTGTTCAATGGGGGGTCGCCTCCGCGTCAAGCGCGCCGGGCGCAAAACAGTTGAACGTTGGCGGAACGGAATATGGCGTCGGGTACTACATCGACGGGTTGAACAACAACGACAACTGGGTCGAGGGCCCGATTACGAACGTAAACATGGACGCGGTGCAGGAAGTAAAGGCCGTGGTCACTGAGTATTCGGCCGAGTATGGCCGCGACATAGGCCAGATCAGTCTCACCACGAAGTCAGGAACCAATTCGCTCCATGGCACCGCGTATGAGTTCTTCCAGAACGCGGGCTTGAATGCAAATGATCCCTTCTCAAAGGCCTATGGAGACCCTCGGAGCGGCTACCATCAAAATCAGTTCGGATTCACCGTGGGCGGCCCGGTCTTTCTGCCGAAACTCTTTGACGGCCGCAACAGGCTCTTCTTCTTTGGCGCCTTTGAGCGGTTGCGGAATCGGAGCCAGGATACCATTCATGCCTATGTGCCTACGGACGCTGAGCGTACGGGCGATTTCAGCGGCTGGTTGACCCAGTTCCCGGTCGATCCCGCGCAGTGCGACGGAAGCGAATCCGCACCCGGCAACTGCCGCTATGTGATCTACGACCCGTCCACCTACGACACGGAGACGGCGACTCGTCAGCCCTATGCCGGCAATGTCATCCCAAACCCCGATCCGAAGGCGCTGGCCTATCTCTCCCACTTTCCCGAGCCTAATTACACTTCGCCGATATCCGGAGATTTTGACAATTGGACGGGTACCAAGACCAACGGAATTAACGGCAACAATTATTCGATTCGCGTAGATTACACGCTGTCGAGCCACGACAATTTCTACTTCCGCTTCGGACACGACTATGGGACGCTGCTCAGCGAGGGCGGTCTGGTTCCGGAAGTGGCTTTGGGAGATGGTCCGGTACACACCACGGACAGCTACCAGGGGCATTGGGTGCATACGTTTTCACCCTCCTTCAATAACGAGGCGAACTTCAGCTACACCCATGCAGCCAATGCAAGCAACCAGGCGGGCCAGATCAACAGGTTCATGCAAGCCACCTGGCTAACCGGGATGTTTCAAAATACGTCGTCAGGAGGTGCCGGTTTTACTCCCTACGATCTCGCGCAGTTGGGAATCAAGAACGATGGCAGTTTTGCTGTCGACTTCTCGGGAGGGTTATTTGAGCGTTTGAGTCTGGGAACGAATGAGTACTGGTATCAGGCCGTGCCGATCTACCAGTTCTCCGACAATGTAACCAAGATCGTGGGGCGGCACTCACTGAAGGCCGGTTTTTACTGGCAGAGAAGGGACGAGCGGGACAACGACGTCATCCGCTCGGTGAGCATTGGAGGTAACTCCTATACAGGCCGTGGCCCATACAGCAATGACGGCTCCGGCTGGAACACTCTCGCGGAATTTGAAACCGGCGCGGTATCGAGCATGAACCAGCGCACGCCGCTGACAAATGGCGACGGCAGTCTGTGGTTTCGTATGCCGGAGTATTCGGCGTACTTCAATGATTCCTGGAATGCAAGCCAAAAGCTGACTATCAGCGCCGGTCTTCGCTGGGATGTAGGGGTTCCGGCATTCAGCGTGGATAACTACTGGGGAGTTATGGATATGTCCTACCCTGGAGGGCGGCTGGTGATGCCGGGTTTGACTCCGGGCACGCATAACCCGCCCTATCCCGCGGACAAGAACAATTTTGGTCCGCGGCTTGGAATTGCATACAGACTGAACAGCAAGACCGTAATCCGCACTGGATTTGGCGTCTTCTTTGAGACTGGAAGGTTCAAGTTCCTCGATCAGATGTTCTGGAACTCTCCCGGTTATGGCGGTGTCACTTATGACTCCACGACGTATGCTTCCGATCCGAATGAGACCTATTTCAAGCTGAACGATGTATTCCCGGCGACGGTCTCGATCACCAAAGGCTCGTGGCCCATTCCAATCGGAGATGACGGCGGTCAACTGTATCCCCGCCAGTCTCCACAAACAATTGATAAGGACAGCGCGGTTACGCCGTATGATCAGCGGTGGAGTCTTGACGTCCAGCGTGAGCTGGGACACAGCACGGTGCTCACGGTTGGGTATGTCGGCTCTGAAGGCGTAAAGCTGACGACGCAGTATGACCTCAATTTGCCGCCGCAGGGAGTCTACCTTAACAGCGATGAATACTACGAGGCTCGTCCTCTTACCGCGGTAGCGCCGGGGCGGTGGGAGTCCATTTGGGCCGTCCATCACAACCGCAGCAATAACTATCATGCGCTTACCGCGGAGTTAAAGACGCAGAGCTGGCATCGCCTTACCAGCATGACGAGTTATACGTTTTCAAAACAGATGGATACCTTTTTCGGCTCGAGCGGAGAAAGCGGCATACAGTCGCTGGGCGGACAATGGCATCCAGAGTGGTCCTACGG
>JBAUHD010000576.1:0-1565 GCA_049680085.1 Acidobacteriaceae bacterium | reverse complement strand
GGATGGCCCACACAAGCCGCTCTTGCTTGTGAGGGGAAGCGGCAAGGAACAGGAATCGGGGGGAAGAAGTATGGCCAAGCTATTGGCTATCAAGCCAATCAGCAGCATTATGGCGGAAGCCGCCGGGACAGAGGGCACCTCGCTGAAGCGCGCTCTGGGCCCGGTGAACCTGACCACGCTCGGCATTGGAGCCATTATCGGCGCGGGCATTTTCGTGCTGACTGGAACAGCGGCGGCGCAGTTCGCCGGGCCGGCCATCGTGATTTCGTTCATCATCGCCGGAATCGGATGTGTCTTCGCGGGCTTGTGCTACGCCGAGTTCGCCTCGATGATCCCGATTGCCGGCAGCGCCTACACCTACGGCTACGCGACCATGGGCGAGATCGTGGCCTGGATTATCGGCTGGGCGCTGGTGCTGGAATACGCCTTTGGCGCGGCGACAGTGGCGGTGGGCTGGAGCGGGTTTGTGAGCAGCCTGCTGGGATTTTTCGGCATCAAGCTGCCGTTTAATCCGACGCCGGCGATTTCGATCTCGTTGTTCGGTCATCCGATCGCGGCGCGCGTGGACATTTTCGCGCTGGCGGCCATCATCGTCATTACGGTGATTCTGGTGGTTGGGGTGAAGGAGTCGGCCAACTTCACGAGCACGGCGGTCATTATCAAGGTTGCGGTGGTGCTGGTGTTTATCGGGCTGGCGGCGTCGTTTGCCTTCGGTCACTGGCACCTGATGAAAGCCAACTGGCACCCGTTCATTCCGAAGAACACGGGCCACTTCGGGCACTTTGGCTGGTCGGGCATTATGCGCGGCGCGGGAGTGGTGTTCTTCTCCTATATCGGGTTTGACGCGGTATCGACGGCGGCGCAGGAGGCGAAGAATCCGCAGAAAGACATGCCCATCGGGATTCTGGGGTCACTGATTATCTGCACCGTTCTATACATCATTGTGGCGGGACTGCTGACCGGCGTAGTGCCCTACACCGCGCTGAATGTTCCGGCGCCGGTGGCCGACGGAGCGGCGGCCATCGGGGTGCGCTGGGGCGTGGTGATGATTGATTTCGGCGCGATTGCCGGGCTGGCTTCGGTGATGCTGGTGATGCTGCTGGGACAATCGCGGGTCCTCTACACCATGTCGCACGACGGGCTGATCTGGAAGTGGGCCGGGAAGCTGCATCCGCGCTTCTGCACGCCCTACATTACGTCGATTGTGGTGGGGGCGTTCGCCGCGCTGCTGGCGGCTTTTCTGCCCATCGGGCTGCTGGGCGAACTGGTCAGCCTGGGCACGCTGCTGGCCTTCACCATCGTGTGTCTTGGCGTGTGGATCATGAGGGTGAAGCAGCCGGACGTGCCGCGACCCTTCCGGACGCCGTGGGTCCCGCTGGTGCCGATTTGCGGCATGATCGTGTCGCTGTCGCTCATGTTTTCGCTGGACGCGCCGGCCTGGATCGGCTTTGGAAGCTGGCTGGTGATCGGGCTGATTATTTACTTTGCTTACAGCCGGAAGCACAGCAAGGTGCAGCGGGCGCTGAGAGCGGGCGATCCGCGTTCAGCGATTCAGGAGAAATAGG
>JBAUHD010000575.1:0-3400 GCA_049680085.1 Acidobacteriaceae bacterium | reverse complement strand
CCGGCCAGCAGCCCCAGCACCGCGAACTCCACGCTGAACACCTGCGCAATCCGCGCCCGCGTCGCGCCCAGCGTCTTCAGCACCACCACTTCCTTGATGCGCCGGAACCGCGTGCTCGCGATGCTCGACGCCAGAATCACCACCCCGGCCAGAATCGAAAACCCGGCCAGAAACCGCACCACCATCGTGATGTGCCCCACTACCTCCTGCACCGTCTGCAATATATCCGCGAGACTTACCACCGTAACGGTCGGGTACTTCGTGAAGAGCGCCCGCTCCATCCCCGCAATCTCTCCGGGAGCAAAATGCACCGCCCCGTACCAGGTCGCAGGAATCCCCTTCAGCAACTCCGGCGAAAGAATAAACTCGCTCCGCGCGAACGCATGTTCCCCATCCACCTTGTAAATCGCCGCTACCCGCGTCGACACTGTGCGGTCGCTCACCTCAAACACAATCCGCGAACCCACGCGCAGATGCAGCCGCCGCGCCGCGCGGTCCCTCACCGCCAATCCGGAATCATCGCCCGCGCCCCACCACTTGCCCTCCAACACCGTCGTCCCCGCCGGAATCCCCTCCGACCACGTGAGTGACACCGCCCGCAGCATCCGCCTGGGATAGTGCTGCACCTTCAGCGCCTCCACGCTCACGCCGTCAATCGTCACCATGTGCGCCGAGATCATCGGAATCGTCTCCAGCCCGCCCTTCACCCCCGGCTGCTTTTCGAGCAGCGCCTTCACGCCCGCAATCTCCCCCGGCGCAATATCCACCAGAAACACATTCGGGGTCCCGACGGCCACGTCGCTGCGCATCTCGCGGACCACCGCGCTCTCCATCAGGAACACCGCCAGCGTCAGCATCACGCCCGTGCCCAGCGCCGCCAGCACCGCCGACGACTGGTTCCCCGGACGGTAAAGATTCGCCAGCCCATGCCGCACTGAGGACGGAAGCCCCATCCGCGTGCGCCCCAGAAACACCCGCAGCCCGCGCAGCGTGACCCACGACAGCCCCAGAATAACCAGCAGCGCAGCGCAAAGACTCGCCGCAAACCATCGCCCGATCAGCCAGGAGTCCGACAGCGCCGTAGCAATCCCCGCCAGCCCGGCAACGATCACCAGCATCGACGCCCACTGAAGCTTGCGCTCCCACTGCCGCGCCAACCATCCGCCCGCGCCCCCTGATTCAACCGTGCGCCGCAGCACCGCAATCGGCCTCACGTGCCGCACATCGAGCAACGGAGGCAAACAGAACAGCACCGTCGTCAGCACGCCCACCGCCAGCGCCGCCGCCATCGGCCTGGCGGCCACGGCCAGCGCCGGATGCAGCGGCAGCAGCGTCCCCAGAAGAAAAGGGAACGCAACCTGCACGCCCAGCCCCACGGCCACGCCGATCAGCCCACCCAGCAGCCCCAGAAAAACGGTTTGCAGCATGTAAATCCGCAGAATGTCCGCCGAGGTCGCGCCCATCGACTTCATGATGGCCAGCACCTCAATCCTCTGCTGCAAGTGCGCGCGCATGGCCATGCCCACCCCGATCGCCCCCAGCACCATGGCCACCAGGCAGATCAAACTCAGCAGCCCGGTCGCGTGGTCCAGCCCGTTCGTCAGCTCCGGATTTGTCTCCCGGAAATCCGTCACCAGCGCGTCGGGAAGAATTTTTTCAATCTTCGCGCGCACCGCCGCGATGTCCGCGCCCGGGTCGAGCTTGAACAGATACCGCTCCGTCGCCCGGCTGCCCGGAGCCAGCAGCCCCGCGCTCTCCATCGCCGCGCGCGTCATCATCACCCGCGGACCCAGCCCGATCCCCGCGCTCATCCGGTCCGGCTCGCGCACCAGCGCTGCCGCAATCGTGAACCACTGGTCGCCCAGCTTCACCCGCTCGCCGATCTTCGCATTCAGCCGGACCAGAAAATTGTCGTCCACCAGAACCGTGCTATCCGTCAGCGTGCCGCGCAGCTCCCCCGCCGGCCGCAACACCACTTGTCCATAGAATGGATACGCCGCCGGATCGACGGCCTTCAAACTCACCAGCAGCGGAACCGGATCATCCGCCACCTTCGCCATCGAAACCGTCTCCGTCACCAGAGTTCGCCGCACGCCTTGCAGCGCATCCAATTGCTTCGTTTGCTCCGGAGTCGCCAGCCGATACAGCCGCGCCGAAAGGTCTCCCGCCATCAGCCCGCGAGCGTCCCCCAGCAGCGCCTTCTGGAAAGCTTCACTGAACCCGCGCACCCCCGTCAGAGCCGCCACGCCAATCGCCACCGACAGCAGCACAAACGCGAACTTCCCCTTCGACGCCCGCATCTCGCGCCATGCCACGCGCCACGCCGTCGCCCAACCCAGCGCCGGCTTCCGACCCTCCGCCGCCGTCGCCATTACGCCGTCACCGCCGCCATTTCGTCCGCGACCACAACCCCGTCGCGCACATGGATCCGCCGATCCGCGCGCGCCGCAATCACCGGATCATGCGTCACCATGACCAGCGTCGTATTGCCTTCCCGCTGCCGCTCCGTCAGCAGCTTCAGCACCTGCTCGCCGTTGGTTGAGTCCAGATTTCCCGTAGGCTCGTCCGCCATCACAATCGGCGGATCGAGCACGAAGGCGCGGGCCAGCGCGACCCGCTGCTGCTCCCCGCCCGAAAGCTGCACCGGATAATGCCCCATCCGGTCCCCCAGCCCCA
Organism: Acidobacteriaceae bacterium; assembly: GCA_049680085.1. Classification (GTDB taxonomy): domain Bacteria; phylum Acidobacteriota; class Terriglobia; order Terriglobales; family Acidobacteriaceae; genus Silvibacterium. The sequence continues at coordinate 724 of JBAUHD010000575.1, read as the reverse complement.
CCGACTCCAGCAGAGCCGTCGCCTTCGCTCTGCCATCCTTCGCCTCCAGCGGAGCCCGCGCATTCAGCTCGAACGGCAGCAGCACATTCTCAAAAGCCGTCAGCGTGGGAATCAACTGATAGGACTGGAACACAAAACCAACCTTGCTCCCGCGCACCCCCGCCAGCTTGTCCTCGGCCATTTGGCTGATCGCGACGCCATCCAGCAGCACCTCGCCCTCCGTCGGCGAATCCAGCCCCGCCAGCAACCCCAGCAGCGTCGTCTTGCCCGATCCCGACGCGCCCATGATCGCCACAAACTGTCCTTGTGGAATCACAAGGTCGATCCCGCGCAGTATCTCCACCACCCGCGCCCCATTGCGAATCGACTTCCTAAGCCCCCGAACCTCAATCATGCAAAGCTCCTCGGTCCCATCAAAAGCGCTGTCATTCCGAGCGGAGCGCGAAGCGCGCAGTCGAGGAACCTGCGGTTTGCCTCGGTCTGCACGACAGCGGGTGCCCCACAGCCCGCTTTTGAGACGTGGGTTCTCGACCCCCTGTACCCTATTTCCATGAAGCGCCTGCTCCCGCTCCTGCTCATCTTCACCCTCTTCCCCGCCGCTCGCGCCCAAAAAACCATCGTCTGCTTTGGAGACAGTATCACTGCGGGCCGGGGAGCGCCCGCCGGTCACAGCTATCCAGATTACCTTCAGCACCTGTTAGACTCACGCGGCTACCATTATCGC
>JBAUHD010000574.1:0-1543 GCA_049680085.1 Acidobacteriaceae bacterium | reverse complement strand
GGCAGCGGGCTCTTTGTTCCCGAAGAAGAAATCCGCGAGCGCACCTTCGCCGAGGCCCGCCACTACGGCCTGCTCGCCGGCGTAACTTACGGCGAACCTTTTGTTCAAAAGGAAGTCGGCCTGGTGGAAGACCTGACGATGCTTCCGGTGGCGTCGCTATAGGATTTTGTCATGACCTCGCAAACGTGGAAAGCGACACAATACGCGGAGAATGGGCGCTTTGTTGCCGACTTGGCCGCAGGAGTACTCGCACGGCTCGATCCCAAGCCTGGTGAGCGGATTCTTGATCTCGGTTGCGGCGATGGAGTCTTGACACAGAAGATTGCTTCGCACGGCGCGGAGGTAGTCGGTGTCGATGGCTCGGCGAGCATGGTAGCCGCAACACGATTACTGGGGCTGCACGCGCGCGTGATGAGCGCCGAAGCGCTGGAGTTCGAAGGGGAGTTCGACGCTGTATTTTCAAACGCCGCCCTGCACTGGATGCGCGACCAGGATGCGGTGCTTCGTGGGGTCCGGCGCGCATTGAAGCCGACAGGGCGGTTTGTGGCGGAGATGGGAGGACACGGCAACATTGCCGCCATCCGGGTGGCGCTGCTCGCCGTGCTTGGTCGCTGGGGGCTGGAGTCCTCGGAGACGGACTGCAACTACTTTCCGACACCCGCGATCTACGCGGCACGTTTGCGGCGGCATGGTTTTGATGTGCCCTATATCGAATTGATTTCGCGGCCTACCGCACTGCCCGCCAGCGGGATGCGGGGATGGCTTGAGACGTTTCGACGGGGCGTGCTCGAGCAGGTTCCGGAGGATGAGCGGGAGCAGGTTGTGGACGAATGCGTGCGGCTGCTGGCTGCTGCCCTGCGGGACGAAGGCGGGACCTGGACAGCGGATTATGTGCGCCTCCGATTCATGGCTGTGGCCGTGTAAACGAGGCAGGCCTGAAGGCCCAACGCAAAGACAAAGGAGCAGGCTTTTGCGGCCTGCTCCTTACTTTTTCTGGATGTTGCGCTTCAGTGGATGTCGAACTGCTCCGGGTGCAGCGCCGGGTCGCTCTTCACGATCATGGTCTTGCCGGACATCTCCTCCAGCTCGTTCAACCAGCGCGCGTTGTTGGCCTTCAGCACCTTCACCACTTCCGGATTCACCCTCAGCATCACGTCGCCGCGCTCGAACGTCTTCTGCATCTTGCGCATCTCGGTGTAGATTTCGTTCGCAACGGTCGCCGGACTCTTGACCATTCCCGTCCCCGTGCAGACGGGGCAGGAAACGCTCAACGTGCGCTCCAGCGACTGCTTGACGCGCTTGCGCGTGATGGCGACCAGTCCAAAATCGTTGAACTGCAGCACCTTTGACGGCGCGCGGTCCGCCTTCAGCGCCTCTTCCAGCACGGCCATCACCTTGTGACGATTGCGCCGCTCGTCCATGTCGATGAAGTCGATCACAATGATGCCGCCAAGGTCACGCAGCCGAATCTGCCGCACGATCTCTGGAATCGCATCCAGGTTCGTCTTCAGAATCGTGTCCTCAAGCCGCGCCGTCTTGCCCA
>JBAUHD010000573.1:0-5162 GCA_049680085.1 Acidobacteriaceae bacterium | reverse complement strand
CTCTCCTTCAGCGTCGAGTTCAGGTCAGGACGCGCCGCCCCGATCGCCGGGAACAGACCGAAGAGGATTCCGGTGAACAGAGAAATGCCCAGCGTAAAGGCGAGAACCCGCCAGTCAATGCCGACCGCGGCCCCATGCTCGCCGATGCGGGGAATGTCGCCGGGGTTCAGCGCCAGCAATCCGCGCACGCCAACGAACCCGAGAATGAGTCCGAGAACGCCTCCGGCGGCCGCGAGCAAAACGCTCTCGGTAAGCAGTTGGCGGATGATGCGTGCGCGCCCCGCGCCCATGGCCGAGCGAATCGCGAATTCACGCTTGCGTCCCGTGGCGCGCACCAGCAGCAGATTGGCAACGTTCGCGCAGGCGATCAGCAGCACAAAGCTCACCGCCCCGATCAACACGAAGAGCGAAGTGCGTGCGCCGCTGACAATGGCATCGCGAAGCGGCTGCACGGCATAACTCTCTTTCGGATCGAGCATGTTCGGGTACCGCCGGCGAAACTGGTCGGCCGCAACCTTCATCTGGGCGTTGGCCTGCGCCAGCGTAACCCCGGGCTTGAGCCGCCCGGCTACAAGGAAGTAGTGGCCTTGATCATTGCTGTTCGGCTCGAACTGGAACGGCAGCCACAGGTCGGCGGAAGGGTCGGTCGAGAAGGATTTTCCGACGACGCCAACAATGGTGTAGGGTTCATTGCCAAGCATCAGGGCCTTGCCCACGATGTGCCGGTCGCCTCCGAAGCGGCGCTGCCACAGCCCATAGCTGATCACCGCCACGTGGCCCCCGTTGGGGCTGTCTTCCTGCGCGGTAAAAGTGCGACCAAGAATCACCGGCGCGCCGAAAAGCGCAAAGTACCGCTGCGTCACATGGATTCCCTGAACCAGTTCCGGGCGGTCGCCGGTCAGGTTGTAGCCGGGCCCGCCAAAGTCATAGGCGGCGACATCCTGCACGACCTTGGTCTGCTGCTGCCATGTCTGGAAATCAGTGGCTGAGGCGACCGGTCCGTTGCCCTGCGGCGAGGTGTGCATGAACATGACGATGCGCCCAGCGTCAGGGTAGGTCAGCGGCTTCAGCAGGACGGTATCCACCACGGTGAAGATCGCCGTGTTGACTCCGATGCCCAGCGTCAGAGCGGCCAGTGCGGCGAAGGTAAAGCCGGGATTGCCGGCGAACATGCGCAGCGCGTGCTTAATGTCGTTCCAGAGGTCGCTCATCGAGTTGTTCCATCGGGGACTGTCCGCGGCGGTCCAGCCTTGCCGAAAAAGCGCCCCCGGGCGCCGCATTCAATATACGGCCCGCCCCGCGTAAAAGTTCAAAAAACCACCTTCCAACAAATCAAAGAACGTGGCTTCTTTCAAACTGTGGTTCGGCCGCGTCACGGCGACTGCGGCTCAACCAGGCCCACGCGACGCAGCAGGTCGTCGAAGCGAGCATCGGAGCGCAGCGGGTCAAGGCAGGGGTCGACCTTCAGGTAAACCAGCCCCACATCATGCACGCGGTAAGCGTCGTCGAGCCAGTGGAACGCCTGGCTCTTCTCCCCCAGACCGGCATAGACCAGCGCAATTTCGTACCGGCCCACGCCGTTCTTTCGCACCTCGTCCTGAAGCTGCGCGATGATCTTCCGCGCAGCCGCCGTCTGCCCGGCGCGAGCATACACATTACCCAGATGCCCGAGCGTATAGGGGCCGTCCCCCGATTTGAGAAATGCCTGGATCGCCGCGGATAGCTGCCCTGCGCGGCATCGATGGCGCCAAGTAGGAAATTCCAGTCCGACAGGTTGACGTTCAGCCCCTGCACCGTGCGGATGACGGAAGCAGCCTGATCGTACTGGCGCGCGAAGTAGTGGATAAAACCTTCCGCGTGAAAGGTGCTGGCCGATACGGGGTCCAGAGCCACGCTTTGCTCGATTTGAGCGATGGCCGCTTTGGGACGCCCCACGCGCACCAGGTAGAAGGCGTACTTTTCGTGATTGGTGGCCGAATTCGAGTTGAGCGCCAGCGCCTGGCGGAACTCCGCCGCCGCCGCCGGCCAGTTTCGGTCCAGGGTCATGGCGGCATTGCCCAACTCGGCGTGCGCCTCGGACAGCGAATCATCCAGGCTGATGGCCTTCAGGGCTTCCGCCTTCTGCTGCGTAAAAGCATCCTGATACGGCATCCGCCCCGACTCGCCGAGCATGCCGTAGCAGGTGGCGAGCGCCGAATGCACTTGCGCATAATCCGGACTTTTTGCAGTCGCCATATTGAAATAGCGGATCGCCTCGCCGCAATCGCCGGCGTTGCGCAAAAGCAGCCCATGCAGATAATCGTCCTGCGCTTCGGCATTGACGGGCTGCGCTCGCCCCAGGCGCGCCTGCTCCTTCGGAGTCACATGAGTGCTGATCTCCTCGGCAATCGCCTGTGCTACTTCGCCCTGCCAGGCAAAGACGCTGGAGATGTCCTGAACGTAGGTGCTTGCCCACACCGGGCGATCCGTCCTGGCGTCGATCAACTGAACGCTGATGCGCCTGTTTCGCGCCGCGCTTATTCGTGTGTCGGCGGCTGCCGGACGCATTTTGGAGCGCGAACATGGGTGCACGACCGGCCGGAGTTCGCTCGTCTGGCGGGGATTTCCGTCAGGCTTATCTCTCAACTGGAAAAGACATATATCTTTCAATCATTCCCTATTTTTGCCAATTATTGAAAATTATCGAAAAAACTGAAATTAAACTCTTGCTAAATCTTGCCATGGCACCTTACACTGCGGCGAGCATCAGGTTAAACACTATTGCAGCTCTATTTTTTGGAGGTCATTAAGGCTATGGTAACGAGGCAAATCTGCACACTCAGCGTTTGCGCTGCCCTCATACTGATCACGGCGGCCGCGCTGGGGCAGGCGAACACAGGAACCATCAGCGGGACTGTTTCTGATCCGAGCGCGGCCGCAATTCCCGGCGCCCAGATCACGGCGACCAACATAGACACCGGTCAGAGCCGCGAGACGATATCGAACGGGAGCGGCTATTTCACATTCGCGCTTATGCAGATCGGCCACTACCAAGTGAAGATAGAGGCTCAGGGATTCAAATCGATCACCCGCAACGACCTCACGCTTTTGGCTGGCAAGGAGATTTCCCTCCCCCTCAAATTGCAAGTTGGAGCCGTGAGCCAAACCGTAACCATTTCCGGTGCGCCCCCCGCACTCAATACAACGAACCCAGCCCAGGTCGCGGCAATTTCGGGTGCATCTATCCACCAACTGCCCCTTGCCAATCAGGATTGGACAAACATTGTTACTCTGGGCAACGGCGTGAGCACTGGAGGATCGGGAGGGGCGACCATGAACGGTTTGCCTCCGGCCTCGATGAATCTAACCGTTGACGGAACGAACGCCACCCCGGACCCTGAAGTCCCAGCCTTGGGCCAGTACGGGGGGTTCGACACGATCCATATCATCAACTTCCCCGCCATCGCCCAAATCACGGTCACCAAAGGGGTTGCCCCTGCCTCCGCTGGCGTCGGCATGGAGGGCAACATCAACGTCATCACCAAGAGCGGAACCAATCAGTTCCACGGCTCGCTCTTTGAGCTGAACGGCAATGCCGCCTATGACGCGCAGGACGAGTTCGAAGACAGCAAAACCCCTTACAACTTCAACGAATACGGCGGCTCGATTGGAGGACCGATCCTCAAGAACCGGCTCTTTTTCTTTGGTTCTTACGAAGGGGTCAAGGACCACCAATTTTCGCGGCAGAGTTCTCACGTGCTCACACCCGAGTTCATGGAGAAGGTAGCCGCGGAGGCGCCGGAGTACCTGCCGATTCTGCAACTCTTCCCCGCTCCCAATGAACCGTACGAACCCGGTGCGAGCACTGGCCGTTACTCAGCGCCTCGTCCTGAGATCCACACTGACGGGAATGGGGTCGCTCGACTGGATTACTACCTGAATTCCACCAATCACGTCTATTTGCGTTATACGCGCGCCCGGCCGTATCAATTGCATCCCGATATCATCCCAGTCGAAGACCGCGAGTATTTATCCCATAATGATCTTATTAACGCCCAGTACACGCACTCCGGGACCTTCTGGACGGCGTCCACACGATTCGGCTACAACCGGCTGGTGCTGCAAAGGCTCGATCTGGGGTACCTAGCCGGTTTACCCGATATCAGCGTGGACAATTTTGGCACTAACGGAGCGGAAAACTTTAACATTCTAGGCAAGATCTATACGTTGCAGGAAGACGTAACCATCCAGCGCGGTAACCATACGATCGCGTTTGGCGGCATTTTCCAACGCAACGGCGATGGCCGTATCGACGATTCGACCACTGAATACGACTATTCCTCCGAGAGCGATTTCTTCAACAACATCCCGAGCAAAGTTGAGGTAAATTTCGCGCTGAGCAAATTCTGGATTCATACGTATCAGATAGGCGGCTATATCCAGGACGACTATCGGATAACTCCGAACCTCACGCTCAACGCGGGAATACGGTACGACTATTTCACGGTACCCAAGGAAAAGGATGGACGGTTCTTCACCAGGAATGCCAGCCCACTCGGCCCTGGCACCGGCTCCCTGCGTCCGCCCAACCAGCTTTACAAGTCCGATTGGAAAAACTTTGCGCCGCGCCTCGGCTTCGCCTGGAAGACTGGCCACAACGGCAGCACTGTGGTCCATTCGGGTTTCGGAGTTTTCTTCACCCCGCTCACCATCCGGGGAGGGCCGATCGACGATGTTCTCGATAGTCCGTATGTTCCGTTCCGCCTGACGCTCGACCGCGCCCAGACGCTGGAAATGGGGTTGAACTACCCGATCGACAAAGTGGCCCTCCAGCAAAAACTGATCGACGAGCAAAATCCGGTGATCACATCGGCACTCGACAACAATCTTCGAAATCCCTACAGCATGCAATGGACGCTGGATGTGCAGCATGAGCTGAAGGGCGGCTTTGTAGTCGACGTTGGCTACATTGGAACACGCGGCCTTCGTCTCCTCTTCCCGGAAACCACCAATCTGCCGGACCGGCTGACTGGGATCTCCCCCGCTCCGCAGTTTGGGGAGTTTCGGTATTATGTGGGGCAGGATTTCAGCAACTACAATGCCCTGCAAACGTCGGTCCAAAGGCAATTCCAGAATGGATTGAACATCGTGGTGAACTATACCTGGGCGCGCGCCTTCACCCT
>JBAUHD010000572.1:0-4878 GCA_049680085.1 Acidobacteriaceae bacterium | reverse complement strand
TGATGGCCTTGCTCGAAGGAAAGCTCCGCGTCGTAGAGGTGGGGATCGCCATAGCCGGTGGGCCACCAGAGCGTTGGGTTCTCAAAGCGGAGTTTGGGATGGGTGGTTGGATCGAGCTTGATGTGCTGCGTGGCCGAGGCTTCGAGATGAATCTGCTGCTCGAAGGAAATGTCGCCGACGCGTCCCCGGAGTGTGCCCTTGATGGCGTGAGGCTGGTGATTGACCAGATCGGCTTCCACGGTGAGGTCGGCGCGTGAGTTGTCCTGGGCGGTCAGGGCCGTGGTGACGAAGGGATTCTCCACCGTGACGGGCCCGGTGGTGGTGACGTAGACATCGCCCCAGATGCCGGTGTTTCTGCCGCGAATGGTGGGAATCCAGTCCCAGCCGATGGAGGCGTGGTAAGTGGGATTGTCGGCGCCAAGCGCGCCGCCGTTTTTGCCGGGGCTATCGAGGGTCTTCTGCTTGCAGCGTCCGGGGGTGGCGTTTTTTTCAATGCGGACAGCGAGGGCGTTGGGCTTTCCGTCAAGCAGCTTGCCGGTTACGTCGAAGCGTCCGCGCTTGAAGCCGCCCTCAATACGGCCGAGTTTTTCGCCGTTGAGGAAGATGTCGGCCTTCCAGTTGATGCCGTCAAAGTTGAGCCAGGCGCTCTGGCCGCGCTTGAGGGAGGGCGGCTGGAATTCGGTTCGATACCAGAAGTCAGAGTAAAAGTACGAATCGGAGATATAGAGCTGGTTCTGGCCGTAGTTGGGGTCAGGGACGGCTCCGTTGTTGAAGTAGGAGGTGAGCGCGGTTCCCGGAACAGTGGCGACGAGCCACGAGCCGTCTTGAAAACCGGACTTGGAGAGGGCCTCGCCGGCGTCGGAGACAAAATTCGAGCGCTGAAGCCGCCATGCGCCTCCTGCGAGGTCGAGCCTGCCGTCGGCACGCGGAGCGGGTGCGGGATGCGGCTTCGGGACGGGGCCGCCGCGTCCGTAGACTTCGAGTTCGCTGAGGATGTAGCCGTCTGGCGAACTGGGACGAGTCATGAGCACGCGAACGTAGCGGGCGGTTGCGGGCGTGCGCAGGTGAATGTCGTCGACCGGGCCGGTTCCGGAGAAGGGTTGCAGGTCGCGCCAGTTTTCGGCGTCGCCGGAGATCTGGAGAAAGCCTTCGGCGGCGCGGGCAATCCAGTAGAGAGCGATGCGGTCGAAGGTGCAGCGCGCGCCGAGATCGACGTAAACCCACTCCTCGGCGGAGCCGGCGCTCTTCCATGCGCTGGTGAAGGAGTAGGGGCCTCCAATTTGGACGCGCTGATTTGCGTGGTAGAAGGCGACTTGCCCAATCTGCCAGATGGAGAGGATGGGCAGATGCTCCGGCAGGTTGGAAGCGGAAAGCTCGACTTTATAGTAGCGGCTGCGGCAGACCTGGTTGAGCGCGATGGAAGGGTTGTAAAGGCTGGCGAAGCGGACCAGATCAGGCGGATAAGGCGCGGGCGAGAGCGCCTGGGGCGCGCCGACGCTGCCCATTTCCTGCCAGGCGCGGCCATCGTCGGAAACCAGGACCGTGAACTTCATGCTGGCAGCGGGCAATTGCCTGGGGACGGCGACGAAGACGTCGATGCGGTCGATTTCCGGAGGAGCGGCGCCGCCAACCTGAATCTCGACGAACGGGTTGGGACCGGTGAGCGCGAGAAGATTGGCGGAGAAGTGATCGACGATGGCCTGGCGCTCATTGATGGGGAGAGTATCGAATGGGTTGACGGAGACGGCGATCCAGTCGGGAAGATGCGTATCTTTGATGCCGTCGGTGACGAGTTGCGCGGTGAGATTGTAGTCGTAGCTGCTGGAGTGATACGCGGGGCGAAGCAGGGCGAGGTTGCGGTAGGTCGAGTTATCGAGGACGAGTGTGGGGCTGAAGTCAGCCTCAGGCGCTCCGGGGTAGACACCGACGCCGCGCGTGTATTCGGAGGAGTTGGCGGGCGCGGCGGCTTCGGATGCGGATTCCGTTGAGCCTTCCTGAGACCGCGCGTTGCCTGAGTACGCGAGGGCGGATGCGGGAGGGAGCACGGCTCCTGCGCCAGCGATCACGGTGGTCTTCAGAAAGTCGCGTCTGGAAGTCGGCATTGCATGTCCCTCACAATTTTTTTTGGCTGAGTTGTGGCGCGCCTGTTACTCGCGGAGGAATTCAAACGGATGGTTGAAGCAAACTCACTTCATCGCACTTATATCAGTTCTTATGGGTAATTCAAACCATGAGCGGGAGGCGCGGGATGTTGATCATGTGGATAACTAATAGTTACTAATGAGTGGTGATTTCGTGCAGAAAGAACTTGCATCTTTTTGGAGACAGTTTAGAATCGCCAAATAATCAAAGAGTCACCCTCCCCCTTACGCTTCCGCTGAGAAGCGTTATGCCCTCAAAGGGCAGCTTCACACGCATCGTGTGTGCGAAGTGGCTGTACGTGTTGTCACTTCTTTTCCTGACTTGTTGCCGGTGAAACGCCGGATTCTGTATCAATGCAGATCGAACCTCGCCCCGGCGAGGTGAGGTAAGTGGCAGACGATCGCTGGCAACGGCGACCTGACAGGAAGTGTGTCCGCAAGTAGCTCCTCAAAAAAAACACAAGCGAACTCACGGAAAAGAAGCGGACGATGCTGAATAAGTCTTTTTCTGTAGCGATGTTGCTCCTGGCCGTATTCGCGTGCGGCCTCGCCCATGCTCAAGCGACCATCACCGGTGGTCAGGGCTCTTATATCTATGTAGATGGATCGTCGGGGTCGGACTCGAACCCGGGGACATCAGCGAAGCCTCTGAAGACAATTCAGGCGGGAGTAAACAAGGCCCTGACGCAGAACGCCGCCGGAATCGCGACTGTGTTGTCCATCAAGGCCGGAGTTTATCGCGAGGCTGTGACCATGGGTCGCACCAGGACCTCCGCCCCTCTGACAATCGAGGCGGCAACGGCCGGTACGGTCTATATTGACGGGGCGGACGTGCTGACCAACTCCTACAAGAGCAGTGGATCAGTGGATGCCTATCCATGGCCCGATACGGTGAAGGGATGCCCGCTGCCGAACAACTGGTACACGGGGATGCCGCCTATTGTCCAGGCCAATGAGATGGTGTTTCTCAATGGGAGTCCGCTGACTCAGGTGATGTCGGCTTCGCAGCTAGTGCCGGGCACCTTCTATGTGAACAGCTCCTATCAGGAGATTGATCTTGATCCGCCATCTGGAACAGACATGAGCGCGGCGAAGGTGGAAGTGGCCGCGCGCAGAACCACGCTGACCGTCAATGGGGCCTCCAACCTTGTGCTAAGCGGGCTGGTGTTGCAGCATGCGGCCTCGTGCATGAACGTGGACGGCGCGAACATCAACAGCGGCACTAACGTTTTGATTGATCATGTGCAGGCGAACTGGAATAACTGGGGAGGCCTGGGGGTCAACAGCAGCACAAATGTCACGCTCCAAAATTCGACGGCCGACTTCAACGGCGGCGTGGGATTTGCCGGTTTTCAGGATAAACATTCCCTGTTGGCCAATAATGAGTCGGACTACAACAACTGGCGCGGCGAAATGGTTGGTCTGTACGACTTCGCCCAAGGTGGCACCAAGCTGATGCACGCCCACACTGTAACCGTGAACGGGCAGCGCTCGTACAACAATGGAGCAGAGGGCCTGTGGTTTGACACCGATAACATCAGCGACACCGTAAGCGGAGCCATGCTCGCCGGAAACCTGGTGGACGATCTACAACTCGAAGCCAGCCAGGGTCCATTCACCATCAAGAACAGCAGTTTTTGCTCGGGCGGCGTGGGGGTCAACCTGATCAACACCGCCGGAGTCGCGCTGTCCGGGAATCACTTCTATGCGAACGGCGGCGCGATTTCAGCGCAGAACGGGCAGTTGTATCTCTCAGGAAAATCGGGAGGGCGGCTGGTTACAAACTTTGAAACCGGCGCCGTCACCAACGTCTACACGTCGAACACGACACTCAACGGGAATACATTCACGGGCGTGGGCGCGCAACAATTCACCTTCAACACTTACCTCAGCGGGAACGACTGGAGCACATTCGTCAACAGCTTGCAGACGGGAGCCAACAACTGGTTCGACGCGGCGAATCTGAATGCGTTCGGGCTGCCGGGCGGTAAGCATATGAACTTTGCCGGCTGGCAGAGCGTCTCCGGCGACTCCACTTCGTCGTGGCTGCTTTCGGGCGCGGCCTCCTCCGGCTGTGGCATTCCTTCCGCAACGTATCCCGATTTCAACGTGTTTGCCCACAATGCCGCTTCCTACGTTTCCGGATACTTCATGTCTGCTGGGACGCTGACGATTCCGCTGCAGGTGAAGTCGTTCGGTTTCGGGACGGTGACGCTTTCCGCGCCAGGGCTGCCAACGGGAGTGAGCGCGGCGTTCAGCCCGGCGACTCTGGTAAGCGGCAACTCCAAGCTGACGCTTACGGCGTACTCGTCGGCGACATGGCAGACGGTTCCGATAACCGTGTTCGCGACCAGCGGCAGCCGGGTTCACACCATTACGCTGTGGGTCGGCATCAGGCCGGGAACACAGAGTGCGCCGTTGAGTTCAACGGCGTCCACCACTGCGGCGATCTCGGATAATCCTTCGACGGTGAGCGTTGCGCCCGGTTCCTCAGGGGTGACAACGCTTTCGGTGTCTGGGTTCAACAGCAGCACCTTCAAGTTTTCATGCAGCGGATTGCCGAGTGAGGCGAAGTGCGATTTCGGCGTGCTGAAAGGCTCAGGTGCGAAGGGAACGCTTTCGTTGAAGATTACAACCACGGCGCCTTCGACCGCGAAGCTTGAAATTCCGGCGGAGAGCGGGTGATCACCAGCGATGCTGGCGCTGGCGGTGCCCGGCGTCATCGCGATTATTGCGC
>JBAUHD010000571.1:0-3874 GCA_049680085.1 Acidobacteriaceae bacterium | reverse complement strand
CTCGACACGACCACCCCGCACGCGCACTATTTTCTCGGACTCGCCTCGCTCTCCATGAACGAGTGGCAGCCCACCCCGAAAGCCGAAGAGGAAATGAGGAAGGAGCTTCAGTATCATCCGGATGATTTCCTCGCCAACTATATGGTCGGGTTTATCGAATCCAGCGAGCACAAGTATGCCGATGCGGACAAGTACCTGAAGACCGCCGCCGGGCTTAATCCCACTTGGCCGGAACCGTTTCTGTACCTCGGTCTCGATGCCTTCGCCCAGCGCGACGACAAAACCGCGGAAACCATGATGCGCAAAGCCGTCGCGCTGACCGGCACGGACGAGGCGCGCTCGAACTATCAGATTCGCCGCGCTTACGTGGATTTGGCCCGCATCCTCGCCCGCTCGGGCCGCGAGAAGGAGGCTGACGTTTTTTCCGCCAAGGCCCGCGACCTTGAAAACAAGGTGATGCGCCAGACGCAGCAAAAAGCGACGGCGCTGCTGCTGTCGGAAGGCGGCAAGACCGGCGAAACGCCCGGCATGGTGCCACTCGAGGAACAGCCCTCGCTGAAAGACGCCAGCGCCGATGCGGCCGCGCGCCTCGACGCTTCCGTCATCGCCAACTCGACCCTCACCCCCGCCCAGCGCGCCGCCGCCAAAACCGCGGAGGACGCCCTGCGGCCCATCCTCGGGCAGAGCTACAGCGATCTCGCCACCGCCGAGGCGATTCAAAAGCAGTACGCCGCCGCGCTCCAGCATTATCAGGCGGCGGAGCAGTGGAACCCCGACATTGCCGGGCTTGCGAAGAACCTCGGCCAGGCCGCTTATCACGCGGACAATTATGCGGAGGCGGTGCGCGGCCTCTCCAAAGCCGTCAAGGAGAATCCGAATTCCGCCGCCCTTCGAGCCATGCTGGGCATGGCCTATTACCAGATGAAGGAATACGGGAGCGCCGCTACCACCTTCTATCCGCTCGGCGAGGCGGCCATGCGCGACCCCGTCGTGGGCTATGCCTGGGCCGCATCGCTGGCCAAAACCGGCGACCTCAAAGACGCGACTCAGGTACTCACCCTCTATCAAACCACCCCCTTGTCAAATCAGGGGCTGCTCCTCGTGGGCCAGTTGTGGACCGAAATCGGCGACTACGACAAGGCCGTCTCAACGCTGCGCCAACTCCTCACCGCCGATCCATCGTTTCCCAAAGCTCACTACGCCATCGCGCTCGCAGACATCCACGCGGAAAAATGGGCCGACGCCGGCACGGAACTGAAAGCCGAGCTCGCCCTTGCGCCGGATGACCTAGACGCCACGTACAACCTCGGCCTGGTCAACCTTCGCGAATCGAAAAATGAAGATGCCATGGCGCTCTTCCGCCGCGTGATTGCCAAAGAGCCCAACTCCGCCGACGCGCAGTACCAAATCGGCAAGCTGCTGATGGACCAAGGCGAAGCGCATCAGGCTCTGCCTTATCTTGAAGCCGCCGCGCGCCTCGCCCCGGACAAGGCCTACGTCCACTACCAGCTTCAGGCCGCCTACCGCAAGCTCGCCCGCACCGCCGACGCCGACCGCGAACTCGCGCTCTATCAGCAGATCAAGGCCAAAGCCCGCGCCGAATCCACAGCCAGTATCAACCAGCAGCTCCATCCAAAACCCTAATGCCCACACTCCGCCAGTTCGTTCGCTCCGTTGCTGTCTCGCTCGTTTGTGCCAGCCTCCTCTACGCGCAGGAGGGCCATCCACCGCCCGTCCCGCCGCCGCCCGGAGCCAAATCCTCCAGCTGCAAAGGCCGGCTCGTCCCGCAGCTCGTCGACGACACGTCCGCCGCCGGCATCACCTTCACGCACACCTCCGACCCCTCGAAGAAATACATCGTTGAATCGATGAGCGGCGGCGTCCTTTTGATTGATTACAACCGCGACGGCTGGCCCGACATTTACTTCACCAACGCGCCTTCCGTCGCGACCGCCGTCAAGGACCCGAAAAACCTCGGCGGCGTCATCGGCGCGCTCTACCGTAACAATCACGTTGGAACCTTCACCGATGTAACCAAACAGGCCGGCCTCACCAGGTCCTGCTTCGCCATGGGCGGCGCCGTGGGCGACTACAACAACGACGGCTGGCCCGACATGTACATCACCTGTCTGGGCAGCAACATTCTTTACCACAACAACGGCGACGGAACCTTTACCGACGTGACCGCAAAAGCCGGAGTTGACGATACCCGCTGGTCTACCGGCGCCTCCTTCGGCGACTATGACGGCGACGGCTATCTCGACCTCATGGTCACCAATTATGTTGATTTCCATCTCGACGACATGCCCGGCTTCGGCAGCGCGCCGAACTGCAAGTATCGCGGCATCGACGTGCAGTGCGGCCCGCGTGGGCTGCGCGGCGCAGGCGACTCGCTCTTTCACAACAACGGAAACGGGACGTTCACGAACGTCTCCAAACAAGCCGGCGTCGACGACCCCAACGGCTACTACGGAATGACCGCGATCTGGGCCGACTTCAACAACACCGGACGCCCAGACATTTATATTGCGAACGACTCGACGCCGAAATTCCTCTACAAAAATCTCGGCAACGGCAAGTTCAAAGACATCGGCCTGCAATCGGGCACGGCGGTCAGCGAAGACGGTTCCGAGCAGGCATCTATGGGCATCGCCGTCGGCGACTACGACCACTCCGGGCGGCCGTCGCTCTACGTCACCAACTTCTCCGACGAAAACGATCTGCTCTACCACAACGACGGCGACTGGAATTTTTCCGAGAGCTCCTACCCCTCGGGGCTCGCGCTGCCTTCACTGCCCTACGTCAAATGGGGCACGGCCTTCGCGGATTTCGACAACGACGGCTGGCTCGATCTTCTCACCGTCGACGGCCACGTTTACCCGCAGGTCGATTCACTGCCCTCCGGCGCGCGCTACCGCGAGCCCAAAATCCTCAGCATGAATGATAAGGACGGAACCTTCTGCGACGCCAGCAAGCAGGCCGGCCCCGCCATCATGGAACCGCGTGCCTCGCGCGGCCTCGCCGTCGGCGACCTGTTTAACAACGGGGAAATGGATGCCGTGGTCGAAGACATCGACGGTCACGCCATGCTGCTCAAGAACATCGGAATCCCGAACCGCAACTGGGTCAGCTTCGAGCTGGCCGGAACCAAAAGCAACCGCCTGGCCATCGGCGCCAGGCTCAAGCTGACTGCGGGCGGCATGACCCAGACCGCGGAAATCCACAGCGGCGGCAGCTATCTCTCGCAAAACGATCTCCGCGTCCATTTCGGCCTGGGCTCCGCGACGAAGATCGACACCCTCGTCGTCACCTGGCCGTCAGGCCACGTGGACACCATGCACAACCTCGCCCCGGACAAGTTCTACTCCGTGCTCGAAGGGACAGGCATAGTCCCAAGAGAAAAAATCGTCCCCGACCCCAAAGCCAAACCCTGACCGCTGATCTTCACAATTCTTCCCCCGTTGTCATTCCACCGAAGTCTGCGCAGCGGACGCAGTGGAGGGATCTGCGGTTCGCTGGCTCGCGGGCCCGCCTCGCACCAGGCTGCTGACCACGTTTGCATCGGACCGCCGCGCACACCCCTTCCCGATTTTGTTAAACTCATCGGTCATGCCATACGAAAATCTTCTGGTTGAAATCTCGAACGGCATTGCGGTCCTCACGCTCAACCGCCCTAAAGTCCTGAACGCTTTGAACACGGCTCTGCTGGGCGAATTGGACGCCGCGCTCGACGCTCTGGCGGCCGATGACTCCGTGCGCGCCATCATTCTCACCGGAGCTGGCGAAAAGGCCTTCGCCGCCGGTGCCGACATTCAGGAACTGGCCGCCCTCTCCGCCGTCGACGGCCAGGCTCTGGCCCAGCGAGGGCAGCGTA
>JBAUHD010000570.1:0-12641 GCA_049680085.1 Acidobacteriaceae bacterium | reverse complement strand
GCGGGCGAGGAGCTGGAGGAGCTGAGTGCGGTGGTCAGTCATTGGTTCGATTCTGCCACAAGGCGGGTAGCTAAAACCCGGGCGGTTAAGAAGCGGATCGCTAAAGTCCGGGTGGCTAAGGACCGGGTGGCTGAGAAGCAATTAGCGAAAAAATGCGTCCAGAATGCTGTAGTTCATTGATTATGCTAGGTTTTCAGAAATCGTGGTTGCTGTAGTTCATTGATTCCATTGGGTTTTCAGGATTCCATGGTTGTTGCAAGTCATTGATTCTGATTGGTTTTCAGAAGAATTTATTGGGTTAATTCAGCACCCCTATCCTCATCATCGGGGTCGGTTTGACGGCATGATTTGTCTCCTTTGCAGCTGCAAAGGAAAAGGACCGCGACCGCGGTCCCTTCCCCTTTTTGCTCTATTTCTATTTTATCAAAACCGAGGGAAATTAAATGCCATGGCGCGGAATTTTTTGTTGCCGAGCCCAGGTACCAGAAGCGCGTTTTTCCGCGTGGGGTGCGATGCTCATCTTTTTGTTTTGATGAGTGCTAAGGCCTGTCGGCAACAGTTGAGAATT
Source organism: Acidobacteriaceae bacterium (assembly GCA_049680085.1). Taxonomy (GTDB): domain Bacteria; phylum Acidobacteriota; class Terriglobia; order Terriglobales; family Acidobacteriaceae; genus Silvibacterium. Next base: position 12,073 of record JBAUHD010000570.1, on the reverse strand, counting down.
TGCGAGATTGGTTCCTATAAGCCGACTTCCCAGGAGTTATCGAGGCTGCATAGACAGAATCGTCTTACAGCACTGGGCCAGCCAGTCGCCGTTTCCCAGTTCTCAGGAAGCGTTCGATCATCGCCTGAAACGCAGCCCTGTATGCCGAGGCAATTGTATTAAATGCCGAACTGTCGCAGGTGATGGTCGAGGTGCTTGTACATGAGAATGGCCCACTGCTCCGGCTTGAGTGGGCCGAAGAAAGGGTGCGGGTAACTGGAGCAGCACGCGGCGCCCTGACTGGAAAAGCTGTCGATTGCTGCGATGAGCCTGGAGCGTTCGTGCTGGAATTCGCACTGTGTCGGATCCGCGGAGAAGAGCTCCGGCGAAGAGGGCGAGTTGCGGCGCATTGGCTTGTCGTCGCGGAAGACCAACGGCTTGATAAGCGGGCCGAGCAAGGTTGCGGGAAATTGCGCACGCTTCGCATGGATGACACCCATCGCCATTTCAATGCCAGAGGTGCAATGGGCGAGAGTTTGAGCGACCTCCATACTCCCCCACTGCCGCGCGCTCTCAGGACGCAGTTGCAGAATGCGCTGTTTTGTCTCCTCCACCAGGATTGGGTCAAAGAGGTCTTTCATCTTAGCGGGTCTCCATTGCCAGTAGAGGTTCGAGCACAGCGTGACGCTTATGCGGACTTATCCGCCGGGCTCGCCGGTGCGTGCGGCCTCGATCGCGGCGATGTCGATCTTCCGCATCGTCATCATCGCGTTCATCGCGCGCTTGGCGGCGGCGCGATCCGGGTCCTGCGTCGCCGCTATCAGCGCACGCGGGGTGATCTGCCACGAAAAGCCCCAGCGGTCCTTGCACCAACCGCACTGGCTTTCCTGGCCGCCGTTGCTGACGATGGCGTTCCACAGGCGGTCGGTTTCGGCCTGGTCATCGGTGAGGATTACAAAGCTGACCGTTTCGTTGGGAACGAACTTTGGACCGCCGTTGAGGCCCAGGAAATTGCGCCCGCAGACCGTGAACTCAACGAGCAGTTCCTGGCCTTCGGGACCGGACGGCGTGTCCGTGGGTGATGCGCTCGACTTACCCACGTGGCTGTCGGGGAAGGTGGCGGCATAGAATTCGGCTGCTTCGCGGGCTTTCCCGTGGTCGAACCACAGGCAGGTGATCATCTTCTCGGACATCTTGTTCTCTCCTCTCAGCTTCTCAAACTTCGCTGCAAATTCGGTGGCCGTTCTCCTGAAAACGAAGAACGGCTTCACCGGGCATGAAGTACATCGCGATTAAGATTTTGGTCCCTGCATCAGAGCAAAGTGGCCATCCTGATCGTCTGTGGCCTGCAGGATACGTGAGCCTCCGGGCACGTCCATGGGAGGCACAAGCACTTTACCTCCGGCATCAATCACACGCTTCTGCGCAGCCTCGATATCATCGACGGTGAAGTAGTACTGCCAGTGTGGCGGAATACCTTCGGGCATGCCGGGGCCTTTACGGTTCATCATTCCGCCGGTGTAGAGGGGCTTGTCTGTCCGGAAGGTCTGGTAGGTGCCCATGGCTCCCATGTCGTGCGCAAAGTCCTTCTGCCAGCCGTAATGCCTGGAGTAATAATCGAAGGCTTTTGCAGCGTCATCAGTAAGCAGCTCATGCCAGCCCACATTACCCACTGCCATTTGATCCAGACGTGGCCGAGCCTCTTGCTTGCCGGGTTCGAAGAGCAGGTACTTCACCTTTTGCGGGTCCAGCACTATGGCGAAACGACCGACGCCGGGGATGTCCTGAGCGGGCTTCACGATGGTTCCGCCATCGGCTAGTACCGCTTTTAGCTCTTCATCGAGATTTGCGGTGTGGATATGCCCCATCCACTGGGTAGGGAGATCAGGCGCGCCCGCGCCAGCCCATGTCATCATACCGCCGACATCTTTGCCGTCTTTACCGAAGATCATGTAGGTAAAACCCGGCATACCGGAGTCCTTGACGTCCCATCCGACTACCTTCTTGTAGAAGCTGACTGCCTTGTCCATATCGTTGGTGACAAGTTCGTACCAGATAAATCCGTCTGCCATTTTGCACCTTCCATTTAGCGAGGTATCGCTATCAAGTAAACACCGCCCACATACGCTAGCACCGGAAAGTGGATACTGTCCACAAGCATACCTTTCCGCGGTACACTCTTCTTTGAACAGACAATGAAAAAGAACGCCCCCATTGAGAAACGCAAGACCTTTCGTCACGGCGATCTGCGCAACGCGCTCCTAACAGCCGGCCTCAAGATGGCGCGTGCTGGAGGACCCAATGCAGTCATTTTGCGAGAGGCGACCCGGCAGGCAGGTGTCTCTCCCAATGCGGCATACCGGCACTTTGCCAACCAGCCGGCACTGTTGGACGCGGTGCGATCGGCGTGCATTTCGCAGTTGGCGGCGGCGATTGAAGCTGAGATGAAGAAGTGTCGTCCGGGACGCGATCCGCAGGCGTTTGCACGAAAGAGTCTACGTGCAGTGGGCATGGGGTATCTGGGATTCGCAATGAGGGAGCCGGGGATGTTTCGCACGGCTTTCTCGGTTCCGCCGCCCGTTCATTCTCCTAACCCGGCCAATACGGCGTCCATGGGCCTGAATCCGTTTCAACTTCTTTCGCTGGCGTTGGATCGCATGCAAGCGAGCGGCTTGCTCAAAGGAAAAGGTCGCCAAGGAGCGGAGTATCTTGCGTGGGCGACAGTGCACGGGCTGGCACTTCTGGTGCTTGAGGGGCCGCTGCACACGATGCCGCCGCAACGGGTGCTGGCGCTGGGTGAGCGGCTGGTTGTCATGGTGGAACGCGGTCTCAGCGAATGGCCGTCGCAGAGAAAACTTTACTGAGAAAGAGTGACGAGTTGGTAGAGGCCGCGCAGAATCTGCGATGACGTGGTGACGGGTGCCGAGTATCAACCGTACCTGAATTCCGGCTTGCTCTGTCCGACCTCGATAATATAGCCGTCAGGATCGCGGATGTAGCAGCGCCACTCGCCGTACTTGTCCAACGGCTCCGTGATGAACTCGGCTCCTCGACTTTTCCATAATTCATAGCACGCTTGAATATCCGCAACCCGGAAATTCATAAAGCTGTTGATGTGATTCGGGTCGGGAACACTGAGCGTTACCGTCGGCTTGTCGGGGGTCGGCCCGCCCCCAACGTTCAAAATCATCCAGAGATTCGCGAGTTGAAGGTATCCAGGCGCGTTGCCGTCGCCCAGGCTCAGAATGCGAGCGCCGAAGACCTTCTCGTAGTAGTGAGCCGATCGGTCGATGTCCTTCACGGTGAGAAAATGCGCGATGCTCATCCCTTCGCGCGGAGGCATCTCGTAGGTCTTCTCTTCGATTTGTACACTATTCATTGACGACCCCAATTGCGAGAAACGGTGCTCATCTGCCCGTCCAATCTTTGTAGTCGATTGTCGTGCCATCTTTTACCGTAATGGTGCTCATAGAAAGTTTCTCCTTGAGCTTTGGTTAAATGCGACGCCATTTCAATTCGTCGCGTGTATGGCGGCACTCCGCACTTATGCCGCACGCCGAATTTGCGACGCGGACTGAGTCAGCCAGGTTTCGAAACGGGTGTCGCCGAGTTGTGCGTTTTTGCCCGGGAGCAGGGTTGTCTCGCTGAGTTTCGCTCCCGCGTAGCGCGCGTTTGGATCAGCGATGACTTCGCGGGGATCTTTGAGCGAGGCCAAGCGCCGCCGGACCAGTTCATCGATGCGAAACTTTTCCGGACCTCCGATTTCGACGATGCCGTTGACCGGCGGACCTACTGCAATCCTGCCCACGCCAGTTGCCACATCTTCGGCGGCCATGGGCTGGAAAAGCACATGCGGCAGTCGCACCTTTTGGCCGTCGAGCGAAATGTCGGCGAGGCCCTTGAGGAACTCGAAGAACTGCGTTGCGTGCACGATCGAGTAGGCAATTGAACCTTCTTCGATCAATTTCTCTTGCGCAATCTTGGCGCGGAAATAACCGCTTTCAGACAGCTGGCCGGTTCCCACAACTGACAAGGCCACGTGATGTCCTACCCCGGCGGTCGCCTCATAGGTGAGGAGGTTACGAGTTGATGTTTCGAAGAACTTCAGCACTGCCGCGTCCTCCCAGTCGGGAGAGTTTGACACGTCAACGACTACCGATGCGCCTTTCAGCACTTCGGCCAGTCCTTCGCCTGTGAGGGTGTTGACCCCTGTGTTGGGTGCTGCCGCTACCGCTTCGTGTCCCTGCTCACGAAGCTTGGTTACAAGCTTTGATCCAATGAGTCCAGTACCACCGATCACTACGATTTTCATGATTGTCTCCTTGGTTTTCGATCTCAGCATTGCGAACCTGCCGGTCGTACTTGTTAAGACCGAGCATCCCATTGTTCCGGACACTCTCTCTTTCACTTTGCCAGCACTTAGAAAATCATAGATCACATCCGATGGCCGACCGACGGACAAAAGGCCGATTTTGATGAGCCCAAAACAGTGTCGGCGAACCTGTATCGGATAGGCGCGGCGGGAGCCCCACTCGAGGGGAATATCAGTTATGGGTTGAGGGTGTCCTTTCCCACCCTTCGCGCAAACAACGGCGCGAAGGATGGGGCGCCCGCTTTTCGTGCGGATCGTAAGAAACCGCAGGTCCTTCACTTCGTTCAGGATGACATCAAAGGCAAAAATGCGGATGTGCGAACGCACACGCCTCAGCCCTTGAGGCGTTCGAGGTGGCGAAAGCCGCTGGTCTGGTAGAGGACTCCGGCGAAGAGGGTGAAGTTGTAGGCGGCGTGCACGATGACGCTGGCCATCACGGAGTTCATGGCGAGGCGCACGATGCAAAGCACGATGCTGACCGAACCGATGAGGACCAGGGGTCCCCAGGCGTGCGAGACCTGCGGCGAGTGCATGAAGGCAAAGGCGAGGCTGGTGACGGCGATGGAGAAGGGAATTCCGATCCATGTGGGCGCGCCGGCGGGGAGGATGCCTCGGTCAGCGAACCAGCGGAAGGCGTTGAGCAGGCCGGGGAGGAGGAATCCGCGGAAAGCCAGTTCCTCGATGAGGGGAGCGGCGGTGATTCCGAAGATGAGCAAGAGCCAGGCTCCGGCGGCGGACTTCATCATGTCCTGCGTGATGGGCGGGTTGGAGGGCATGGGCAGCAGGTTGCCGATGAGCGAGATGCCGGTGCCGGCGGCGAGTCCGAGAATGACGAGGCTGAAAAAGCGCCTCTGCTGGCTCCATGCGGCGCGGTTGTTCCAGTGGACGCCCTCGCCGAAGGGCTCGCTCCAGAGGAGGGAGAAGAGGGGAACGCAGACGAGGACGATGAGTCCGTAGGAGAAGGTTTGAATGGGGATGCCAGTGCGTGCGTCGGTGGCGGCGTTGTGGAATATCCAGTCGAAGCCGTGGTGCGGATAGAGGTGGAGCGATTGCACGACGACGGTTCCGATTAACAGTCCGACGATCATGAGCACCAGGGCGATAACGAAGAACAAAGCCGCGTGGCCGAGATGAGGAATGTGGCGGGGGTAGGTTTTGCTGGGCGGGACGGGGATGCCGAAGATGTCCTGCTCGGGAGCTGTTTCGGCGCGCGGCCATCGAATGGGTGGGGGGGGCTCGGGCTCGGGCGCGAGGTCGGGGCCCGCGTCGGGACTGATTTCATACTCGGGCGCGGGTGAGTTCAGATCGTCGGGCGAGTCCTCGGTCATTGCACCCATTCTTTCTTTTTGGCGGCGCGGGATTTTGGCTTGACGCTGTTCTTTCGGGCGGAGATTTTTGTTGTGGCCTTCGCCGGCGCTTCGCCGGAAGCTTCATAATACCGGCGGAGGAATTCTCCGGTATATGAGCCGGGGACGCGGGCGACCTGTTCGGGCGGGCCTTCGGCTATGATGCGTCCGCCGTCCTCGCCGCCTTCAGGGCCGAGGTCGATGACCCAGTCGGCGTTGCGCACCACGTCAAGATTGTGCTCGATGATGATGACGGTGTTGCCGAGGTCGGTGAGGCGGTGCAGGACTTCGAGCAGGCGGCGCACGTCGTCGAAGTGCAGGCCGGTGGTGGGCTCGTCGAGGAGGTAGAGGGTGCGTCCGGTCTGGCGCTTGCTGAGCTCGCGGGCGATCTTCATGCGCTGCGCCTCGCCGCCGGAGAGCGTGGTGGCGGATTGGCCGAGATGGATGTATCCGAGTCCGACATCGACCAGAGTTTGGAGCTTCTGGCGGACCTGGGGGATGTCGGTGAGGACGGGCAGGGCGTCTTCGATGGTGAGGTCGAGGATGTCGGCGATGGAGTAGCCGTTGAATTTTACGGCGAGGGTTTCCTGATTGTAGCGGCGTCCATTGCAGACCTCGCATTGGACGTAGACGTCGGGCAGGAAGTTCATTTCGATGCGGCGCTGGCCGTCGCCCTGGCAAGCCTCGCAGCGTCCGCCGGTGACGTTGAAGGAGAAGCGCCCCGGCTTGTAGCCGCGCTCACGCGATTCGGGCAGCATGGCGAAGAGGTCGCGGATGGCGGTGAAGACTCCGGTATAGGTGGCGGGATTGGAGCGCGGGGTGCGGCCGATGGGGGACTGGTCGATGCGGACGGCCTTGTCGATCTGGTCGAAGCCGCGGATGCGGGCGTGCTCGCCGGGTTCTTCGCGCGATCCGTAGAGCTCTTTGGCGAGCGCACGGTAGAGCGTGTCATTGACGAGCGTGCTTTTTCCGGAGCCGGAGACGCCGGTGACGACGGTCATGACGGCGAGCGGAAACTTTGCCGTGAGGTCCTGGAGGTTATGGCTCTTCGCGCCTTCAATGGTGATCCATTTGCCGTTGGTCGAGCGCGGGGCGATGCGGTGCTGGATGGAGATTTCGCCGGAGAGATAGCGTCCGGTGAGCGAGGCGGGGGCCTGCATGATCTCGGCGGGCGTGCCTTCGGCGACGAGATGACCGCCGAGGCGACCGGCTCCCGGGCCGAGGTCGAGGACGTAATCGGCGTGGCGGATGGTGTCTTCATCATGCTCGACGACCAGGACGGTGTTGCCGAGGTCGCGGAGCGATTCGAGCGCGGCGATGAGGCGCAGGTTGTCGCGCTGGTGGAGGCCGATGGAAGGCTCGTCGAGGACGTAGAGGACGCCGCGCAGACGGGAGCCGATCTGGGTGGCGAGGCGGATGCGCTGGCCTTCGCCGCCGGAGAGCGTGGCGGCGTTGCGTTCGAGCGAAAGATAGCCGAGGCCGACGGCGGTGAGGAATTCCAGGCGCTCGACAATTTCGCGGCGGAGCCGTTCGGCGATGAGGGCTTCGCGGGCGGTGAACTGAAGGGCGCGGGCGGCGGGCAGGGCGCGCTTCAGGGGGAGGGCGGTGAAGTCGGCGATGGAGAGGCCGCCGATTTTTACGGCCAGCGACTCGGGGCGGAGGCGGCGTCCTTTGCAAACGGGGCAGACAGAGGCCGACATGTAGTTCATCATCCACTCGCGGTAATTGTCGGAGCGGGAGTCTTCGAGGTTGTCGCGGAGCCAGGCGAGGATGCCGTGAAAGCCGGTGCGCGGGGCTTCGGATTTGGGGGGGCCGTAGAGGAGGAGTTCCTGCTGCCTGGGCGTGAGCTGCTCGAAGGGCTTCTTCAGGTCGATTTTGTATTTTTCCGCCGCGAGCTTGATGAGGCGGATGAGATATTGCGAGGCGGAGCCGGGGCCGAGGGCTCCGTCGAGCAGTGGCTTGGACCAGTCGTTGATGATCTTGGCGGGGTCGAAGTCGTAGATGCTGCCGAGGCCGTGGCAATTGGGGCAGGCTCCGTAGGCGCTGTTGAAGGAGAAGCTGCGCGGCTCGAGCTTGGGCACGTCGAGGCCGCAGTCGGGGCAGGCCATGGAGGAGGAGTAAAGCTGCTCATCGTGCTGGGTGGCGACGAGGACGAGGCCGTTGGCCATCTGGAGGGCCTTGGCGACGGAGGATTCAAGGGCCTTTTCGATGCCGGGCTTGAGCAGGGCGCGGTAAACGACGGCTTCGATGGTATGGTTCTTGCGCTTGTCGAGGTCGATAGGCTCGGCGAGGTCGCGGATTTCGCCGTCGACGCGGGCGCGGAAACCCTGCTGGTCGAGCTTGTCGAGCAGGTCGCGGAATTCGCCTTTGCGTCCGCGGACGACGGGGGCGTAGATGGTGACGCGCTCGCCGGGGCCGACGGCGAGAATGCGCTCGACGATCTGCTCGGCGGACTGGCGGGAGATGGGGCGTCCGCAATTGGGACAGTGGGGTATGCCGACGGAAGCATAGAGGAGGCGCAGGTAGTCGTAGATTTCGGTGATGGTTCCGACGGTGGAGCGCGGGCTGCGGCTGGTGGTTTTCTGCTCGATGGAGATGGCGGGGCTGAGTCCTTCGATGGAGTCCACGTCGGGGCGCTCAACCTGATCTAAGAATTGGCGGGCGTATGCCGATAAAGTTTCCACATACCGGCGCTGGCCTTCGGCGTAGATGGTGTCAAAGGCGAGCGAGGACTTGCCGGAGCCGGAGAGTCCGGTGACGACGGTGAGGGTGTTGCGCGGGATGTGGACGCTGATGTCGCGGAGGTTGTGCTGACGCGCGCCGCGCACGGTGATGTGGGTGATGGGCATTAAATTTGTCTAAGAATCACGGGCAATGGCTGGAACGTTGAGCGCAAGGGCATATAGGAGAACGGCGAGGATGGGTAGCCGCAATCCTCTATAGGTATCTTATTAGGCAATAGAAATGCGGGTCAACGCGCATTTTTTCTCTGTTGTGGAGCGGCTGGCGGTGGCATCGTAGTAAAAGTGCGAGGGTGTGACTCGGATGCAGGATCTGATCAATCTGGTGATGTTGATTTGCGCAAGCGTGGCGGCGATGGCTTTTGGCGTTCTGGCGGCGTATGGAATCTGCCGCGCCGCATTTGCTGTTCTGCGCATTCACGCCCGATCGATTGCCGGGACTTCGTTCCGCGTTCAGCGATCCGCGGTCAGCGTTCAGAAGTAAGGGCTCGGGGGGCGGGGCTCAGGGCTCGGGGCTCAGGAAAAGCCTTCGACCAGCGGTCAGCGATTTGCTGGCCTTTTTTCTTGCTGGGTCGTGGACGTTTGGTCGGGATGACAACCCTGGAGCGCTGACGGCAAATCTGAATGTGCCCTACTGCGGCTGGCGCTGCTGGTTCATCCTTTGCAACTCCTGAAGGATTTGCTCCGGGGTTCTTACGCGGTTTTGGGCTGTGGGCGGCGTCGGGGGCTGGGGCTGATCCTGCTGCTCGTCCGGGTATTCCGTGGGCTGGCCCTGGTCCGGAGTCTCCGTTTCCTGGTCCTGTTCGGCGGGCTGGGTCGCGGGGCTGGGAGCGCCTCCGGCGGCTCGGAGGGAAAGCGAGAGCTCACGCGGAGTTCCGGAAGGTGTGAGTCCCGCCATGACGATGTTGTAGCCCGAGCCGGTGAGCAGATCGGTGAGGACTTCGCGGGGCGTTCCGGGACCGTATTGGCCGAAGATGCGCTGCGCGGCGGCGTTTGCGGGAAGTCCATCGATCTTCATGCTTCCAGCCTTTGCGATCTGGCGGAGGATGTCGGAGAGGTTGGAATTATGGGCTTCGACGGTGAGTTTCCCGGAGGCCAGGCTGACCTTTGCCGGCTGCGCAGCTTGGTTGAGGATCGATGGGGCGGTCGCGTTGGCTGCTGGCTTGGCAGGGACGGCAGGAGAGGGTTTGGTCGGCTTGGCTGCTGGCTGGGCCTTGGGCTTCGGCGCAGGTTGCGCGGGTTGCGAGGCGGGTAGCTCATTCAGAACGGTTCGCGGGGGCATGGGATACGGATTGGATTCTGTGGGGGGCTGGGTTTGGGCGAAGCCACATACGCAGAAAAGGAGAGATGCCATCATCAGCGGCCATTGGGTTGCGGGATGGTGGGTTTGCGGCATTGCGGCGGTCGATGACCCCTCAGGGGCTGAAGCCCGTACCCTTCATCCCTTCCAACGAGACGCTTGAGATGACTGGGCGCGGGCGGGCCTGTTCCTCTATGTACTAGACTAGCAGTGGTTTCGATTCGCTCACGCGAAGTTGGGGAGCGTGCATCGAAGTTCGTATGCGACTGCATTGGTTGAGTTTCGTTGTTTTTGCAGGCTTGCTTCCGGGGCTGTGTGTTCCGGGGGCGTGGGGGGTGTCCTGCACTACGCAAAGCCAGATGACGCAGGCGGAGCGCACTGTTTACGAGCAGGCGGCGCGGGGGCTGGGGTCGGAGATCCAGGCTGGCAATGCGGCCGCCGTGCGCGCGAACACGGTTGCGGCGGTTGCGGCGAAGTTTGATCCGCTGGCGGCGAGCATTGCGCAGGCCGTTCCTGAGATACAGAAGGCGACGCTGACGGTAGACACTCTGTACAACCTCAAGGCGACTGACCTTCAGGCGGGGGCGGGGAACGCGGAATTCTTTTGCGCGGTGCCGAATTCCTCGCTGGTGGTCACGGTGACGATTCCCGAGCTGCCGCCGGGAAATTATTTGCTGGCGGTGCTGCACGCGACGGGTGTCGAGAACCCGCGGCAGATTTCGATGATTCTGGAGAATGAGCCGGCGGGATCGGCGCAGTGGAAGCTGGCGGGGCTGTATATTCGTCCGCTGACGGAGGGCGGTCACGATGGGCTCTGGTACTGGAAACAGGCGCGGGTGTACGCCGGGAAGAAGCAGAACTGGAATGCGTATTTTTATTACCAGACGGCGGCATTTCTGCTGAACCCGGTGGATTTTCTTTCCAGCCCGAATTTGCAGAAGCTCGAAAAAGAGATGCAGGGGGTCAAGCCGGCGGCGCTGCCGGAGAAGACTTCGCTGACCATGCAGGCGGGTGGGCAGAGCCTTGCGATTACCGGGCTGCGGACAGACAGTTTTGGGGGCGGGCTGGATTTAGTTGTGGACTACAAGGCGCAGGGCGTGTCGGGCCCGGTGGAGACGCGGACGCAGATTGTGGAGTTGATGAAGGCGCTGCTGGCGAAGTACCCGGAGCTGCGAACGGGTTTCCATGGGCTTTGGGTGTATGCGCATTACGAGCAGGGCGGGTCATTTGCGATTGAGCTGCCGATGGGGCAGATTGAGTAGATAGAATGGCTGGGGATTGGGAAGGGGATGTTTTTCGCGTTAGAGGGGAGGACGAAAGGCTTCCCTCAGGGGCGAAAGCCCTAGTGATTTTGCAATGCTTACGGCACGACCAAAGTCGTGCCCTTCCCAAAGCCCGGAATTTTTCCGCGAGATGTGAAGCCGCGCCCTGACACGAGACCAGGTTTTCTGAAGCGACTTGGCGCTGGGGTCGGCAAGAGATTTTTTGAAAGGGACGTATCTGCCTGTTATGCCAAACCTGATGGAGAAGACACTCAGCCAGGTGATCAACGAGCGCCGCACAACACCGAGTTTTGACGGCGTGCTGATCCCGGACGACGATTTGATCAAGATTGTTGAGGCGGGGTTGAAGGCGCCCAGCGGTTTCAACATACAGCCGTGGCGTTTTATTGTGGTTCGCTCCGAAGAGCAGAAGAAGCGGCTGCGTTTGGCGAGTTTGAATCAGGCGAATGTGGAAGAAGCCTCAGTGGTGATTGCGGCCTGCGCGGACGCCGATGGATGGCGCAGCGGCGACCTGGAAGAAATGCTCAGGCTGGGCCGGGAAGGCGGGATGCCGGAAACCTATGCGGCACAGGCGCGGGAGACGATTCCGGATTATCTGGCGAATCACCCGAACCTGACGGCCTGGCTTTACAAGCACACGATGATTGCCTTTACCAGCATGATGCTGATGGCGGAAGCGCTGGGCTATGACACCACGGCGACCGAGGGCTTTGAAGAAGAGAAGATTCGTGAGGCATTGAAGCTGCCGCTGAGCTACAAGGTGGTTGCGCTGCTGGGGGTGGGCCATTTACGCGGGGAAGATAAGTTCTACGGCGGCCGATTCAGCATGGCGCGGACAGTATTCGAGAACGAGTACGGGAAGCCGCTGAAGCTGTGACGGGGCGGGAGTATCCGGAGCGGCCGTGGGTGGGAGTGGGCGCGCTGGTTTTCCAAGAGGGCCGCGTGCTGCTGGTGCGGCGGGGCCATGCTCCGTCGCTGGGGGAGTGGTCGGTTCCGGGAGGCGCTCTGGAGGTGGGCGAGGCGCTCGCCGAGGGAGTGAAGCGCGAAGTTTT
>JBAUHD010000569.1:0-4332 GCA_049680085.1 Acidobacteriaceae bacterium | reverse complement strand
GATCCAGTCTCCGCCGGACTCGCTGATTGACGGCGAAACGGTGCGGGTGGTCGAGCCGGAGCAAAAGGCGCAAGAGCAGCAGCAGCCGAAATCTCGGGAGAGCGCGCATTGACGGCGCAACGCGCATCCGTGGCAAAAGCGGCTTTCGGACTTGCCGCCTCGCTATGCGTGGCCGCACTGGCCGGCTGCATGGTGGGGCCGAAGTATCAGCGGCCATCGGTGCCCCCTCCGCCCGCCGCGTATGAGGAGACACCTCCGCCGAACCCTCCCAACGGAAGCTGGAAGCAGGCTCAGCCCGGAGACGCGCAGGACGCGCAGCTTAAAGGCGACTGGTGGGAACTCTACGGCGATCCGCAACTGAACGCGCTGGAGGCGAAGATTGCCGTCTCCAACCAGACGCTGAAGGCGACAATGGAAGAATATTTCGCTGCGCGTGAGCAGGTGCGCGCGGCGCGGTCGAATTATTTCCCCACGCTCGGAGCGGGGCTTTCGATCACGCGAACGCGCGCCTCGCAGAACCAGCCCAACGCGCGCAACAATACGAACGACCAATACAACACCTTCACGCTGCAAGGGCAGGCGTCGTGGGAGCCGGACCTGTGGGGGGCGGTGCGGCGCACCGTGGAAGCGGCAAGCGCCAACGCGCAGGCGAGCGCGGCGGACCTGGCGAATGTGGCGCTGAGCCTGCACGCCGAGTTGGCGACCGACTACTTTGAGTTGCGCGGGCTGGACTCCGAGAAGTTGCTACTGGACAACACGGTGAAGGCGGACGCGGATTATCTGCGGCTGACGCGGATTCGCTTGAAGGGCGGCGTGGCGACCGACGTGGACGTGGCGCAGGCGGAGACGCAGCTTGAGACGGTGAAGGCGCAGGCCATCGATGTGCAAGTGGCGCGCGCGCAGTACGAGCACGCCATTGCGACGCTGACCGGGCAATCGGCTTCAACCTTCTCGCTGGCGGCCGCGCCGCTGACGCTGAAGCTGCCGGCGATTCCGGCGGGCGTTCCATCGGAGTTGCTGGAGCGGCGTCCTGATGTGGCCGCGGCGGAGCGGCGTGCGGAGGCGGCGAACGCGCAGATTGGTATTGCGATAGCCGCGTATTATCCCAACGTGCAGCTTGGCGGAGCGGGCGGATTCGAGAGCGCGAATCCAGGGACGTGGATTCAGGGTCCGAGCGCGCTGTGGTCGCTGGGGGCCTCGGCCATGGAGACGCTCTTTGACGCCGGACGGCGGCACGCCATCACGGCGCAGGCCCGCGACCTGTACGAGGCGCAGGCGGCGAATTACCGCGAAAGCGTGCTGAACGCCTTTCAGGAAGTCGAGGACAATCTGGCCGCGCTGCGCATTCTGAACGACGAGTCGACGACGCAGGCCGCGGCGGTGGCGGCGGCGCGGCGCTCGCTCGCCATCAGCACGCGGCGGTACAAGGGCGGGGTGACGACCTATCTGGAAGTGCTGACGGCGCAGACGGCGCAACTTGTGAACGAGCGCGCGCAGGTGGACGTCCAGACGCGGCAGTTCGCGGCCAGCGTGCAGTTGGTGAAGGCGCTGGGCGGCGGGTGGAACCGGTCGCAGTTGCCTTGAGGGCAGCTAAAAAAGCGGTTGGCAAAAAACCGCTAGCGATGAGACGGTCCGCTAAAAAACGGTCCGCAAAGAGCGGTCAACGATTTTCGTCACGCGCTTCGGGATCGCTGTAGAATCAGGTTCACCATGCCGACAATGCAGGCAGACGTCCTTGATACGCGGATTCCGCGCGTACGTGGGGCTGCGTTCAGCCGCTCGACCCTGCTGCGGCTTGCGGTGCTGACGCCGGCGGTGCTGTTCGTTCATGGCTATCATCCATTTGCCGACGATGCCGGCATTTATGTAGCCGGGGTGCGCAAGCTGCTGGATCCCGCGCTTTACCGCCCAGACGCCGCGTTTGTACTGGCGAATACGCATTGGTCCGTGTTCGCGCATCTGCTGGCGGAATCCGTGCGGGTGACACATCTGCCATTGCCCTGGGTGCTGCTGGCGGCGCATCTGGCGTCGATTTATCTGTTCTTGCTGGCGGGTTGGCTTGTGGCGCGCGCGGTGTTTGCGCGCGAGGCGGAGCGCTGGAGCGCGGTCCTGTTCGCGGCGGCGTGTTTCACGCTTCCGGCGGCGGGTACAGCGCTGGTCCTGATGGATCCTTATGTTACGTCGCGGTCGTTTTCGACACCGCTGGGCTTATTTGCGGTGGCGGCGGTGCTGGAGCGGCGATGGGGATGGGCGGCCCTGCTGGTTGTGCTGGTGGGCACGATGCATCCGCTGATGGTGGTTTATGCGGCGGCGATGGTGGCGCTCTATGCTTTGGTGGATACCGGGCATACGCGCGGGGCGGTCGTGCTGGGTGCGGCGGGGGTGGCGTCGTTTGGTCTTGTTTGGCTGGCAACCCGCCGTTTTCCGGTTTCAGCGGCTTACCTGGAAGCGATTCACAACCAGGTGCGGACGTTCCTGTTTCCGGCGCTTTGGACGTGGTACGAAGACCTGGGGCTGGTTGCGCCGCTGGCGCTTTTCGCGCTGGCGGCGTATCGCGCCGAGCGGGAAAGCCGGATTCGCAAACTTTGCATCGCCTGTATTGTGCTGGGAGTTTCCGCGATCCTTGCGGCGTTTCTATTTGTTCACGCTTCCGGGCCGTACCTGGTCGCGCGCGTGCAGCTTCTGCGGAGCTTCCACATTCTTTATGTTGTGGGGGTGCTGCTGCTGGGTGGATGGCTGGGCAGGATGTTCGCGCACACGCGAAACACTCGCTGGATCCTGTATGCGCTGCTTGCCATTGCCGCCGGAGGCATGTTTGCGGCGCAGCGGGCCACGTATCCACTATCGGCGCATATCGAGTGGCCGGGAATGGGGCCGCGCAACCCGTGGGCGCGGGCGTATCTATGGATTCGCGACAATACCCCGGCGGACGCCGTATTCGCCGCGAATCCGGAGCTGGTTTTTCTGCCGGACGTCGATGCGCAAGGCTTTCGTGCGACCACCGGGCGCAGCATTCTGGCGGATGACAAGGACCAGGGAGTCGCGGCCATTGTCGATCCTTCGATTGCCGGGGCATGGGCCGCGCAGCGCGATGCACAGCTTGGAGTGGACACCATGGCGGACGCGGAGCGCGAGCGACGACTGCGGCCCTTCGGAGTCACGTGGCTGTTGCTGCCTGTGGATTCGGCCACTGCGTTTGGGTGTCCTTACCGGAATGCCGTGGCGAAGGTGTGCCGGATGGGGAAGGAATTCGTCTCCCACCCTTGAACGCAAACAGCGCGTTCAAGGATGGGGCACCGGCATTCACCATAGACCGAAGGATTCAGCGAAATGCAGGTTCCTCCACTTCGCATCGCTTCGGTCGGAATGACAAATTTTGGGGATATGCAGGAAATCAACAGCCATTCTTAACGCTGCAGGCTCTCAGTCGCCTGGGCGACACGGAAGACGGTGGATTCGTCGAAGTGCCTGCCTAGAATCTGCAAGCCGATGGGCAGGCCTTCGCGCGATGGGCCGCAGGGAACCGAGAGGCCGCAGATACCGGCGAGGCTAGCCGTGACGGTGTAGATGTCGGCGAGGTACATCGCCATCGGATCATCGGCTTTCTCGCCCAGCTTGAATGCGGGCGTGGGCGCGGTGGGCGTCAGGATTGCATCGACTTGCTCGAATGCGCTCAGGAAATCATTCGTCAACAGGCGGCGCACCTGCTGGGCTTTTTTGTAATACGCATCGTAGTACCCGGCGCTGAGGACATAGGTTCCGAGCAGGATACGGCGCTTGACCTCGGGGCCGAATCCGCCTTCGCGCGAGCGGCGGTACATGGCGGAGAGGGTGTTGGAGTCGGGCGCGCGGTAGCCGTAGCGCACTCCGTCGAAGCGGGCGAGGTTGGCGCTGGCTTCGGCGGTGGCGATGACGTAGTAGGTGGGCACGGCGTAGCGCGTGTGCGGCAGGGAGATGGGCTTGATCTCGGCTCCGGCGGCGCGTAACTGCTCGATGGCGGCTTCAACGGCGCGGCGGACTTCGGGGTCGAGTCCTTCGGCGAAATATTCAGCGGGCACGCCGAGGCGGAGTCCGCTGACGCCTGCGTCGAGGCCGGCGGTGTAATCGGGGACCGGTTCGGAGGACGAGGTTGCGTCCATCGGGTCGTGTCCGGCGATGACGCCGAGGACGGTTGCGGCGTCGCGCACGTTGGCGGCGAAGGGGCCGATGCGGTCGAGCGAGGAAGCGAAGGCGATGAGCCCGTAGCGCGAGACGCGGCCGTAGGTGGGGAGCACGCCGACCACTCCGCAGAAGGACGCGGGCTGGCGGATGGAGCCGCCGGTGTCGGTGCCC
>JBAUHD010000568.1:0-4842 GCA_049680085.1 Acidobacteriaceae bacterium | reverse complement strand
CATGGCGGCGCGCCACCACTTCGGCAAGAATGTCTTCGGTAGGCTCAAGCTGGAGCGTCAGCGGCCCAATGCGCTTCATCTTTTGCTCCGACGCCGCAACAGGCCGATAGTCCGCAACCGCCGCCGCCTTGATCACAATGCTGGCCGCGTCAATATGGCCCAGAACCGCTTCCCGCATCTCGGCGGTGGTCGTCACGGAAACCACTTCGCAGCGGGCGGGCGCTCGCAAAGCCGTGGGCGCCGTCACCAAAATCACACGCGCCCCGCGGCTCTCCGCCGCTTCGGCCAGCGCGTAACCCATCTTTCCGCTTGACCGATTGCCGAGAAAACGCACCGGGTCGAGCGCTTCGCGTGTGCCTCCCGCGGTGATGAGAACCGTCTCTCCCGTCAGGTCATTGCGGCGATTCAGCGCGGCCAGCACCGCTTCCACAATCGCGCCGGGGTCGGCCAACCGCCCGTCTCCGGTCATGCCGCACGCCAGGTATCCGCTGCCCGGCGGCACAATGCGCACGTTGCGGTTGGCCAGCGTTTCAAGGTTCGCCCGCGTGGCCGGGTGCTGCCACATGTTCACGTTCATCGCCGGAGCCACAATCACCGGCGCGGTGGTTGCCAGATAAAGCGTGCTCAGAAAATCGTCCGCAAGCCCATGCGCGAACTTCGCCAGCGTGCCGGCGGTTGCCGGAGCCACGACCAGCGCATCGGTGGTCTGCGCCGCCTCGATATGTTCAATGGCGGAGGCCAGGTTGGTTTCGGAGTCTCCGCCGGCCTCGGTCCAGAGGCTGGAAATAACCTTGTGCCCGGTGAGCGAGGCGAAGGTAAGCGGCTGCACAAACTGCTTCGCCGCCTCGGTCATCACTACGTGGACATCGAGCGCGTGCTGCTGAAGCGCGCGCACCAACTCCGCCGCCTTGTACGCGGCAATGCCGCCGGAGACCCCGACCGTGACTTTCATATTCCTATTTTACGGGAGCCGGAAAGAAAGAATCCGGTCTCCCAAACTGCAGCAAAAATTTTCAAAAAATAGCGAACTTGGGAATATCCGGCGGATCAACTTCCGGCTTCAGCGTCGAGGATTCGTTCTTCACATAGCTCACCTTGCCGGCGGCGATTTCGTCCTGCGCCACCTTGCAAGGCTTGCCCGAGCGTGAGGCAACCAGCGCGGGGGACCCGTTCTGAAGCTGACGCGCGCGCCGCGCGGCAACCATCACGTAGCGGAAATTGCTATCGAACTCCTGCTCAATACCCATGGCCTTCTCCTCAAGCAAAACATCGTTCCCCGCCTACCTTGCGGCGGTTTCGGGGTTGATGACTCCGAAAGCCTGAAGCACCGGTTCGATGCGCGCTTCAGAATTTCGTTGGCGGCAACGCTCCGCCATCTTCAGCAGCTCCTCGTCCTGCGCGCTCACCGCCCCATTCGTTCGGGCGATTCGCTCCGAGGCTACGATGGCTGCCATTTCCTCGACCGCGCGGTCGAGGATATCGTTGACGAGAATATAGTCATATTCGCGGTAATTCTCAATCTCATGTCTCGCTTTCGCCAACCTCCGTGCGATAACTTCTTCCTCCACAGCGCCTTCCGCTCGACTGCGGTTCCTTAGCCGGGCGGCCAGAATCTGGGGCGAAGGCGGCATCAGGAAAATCATCACCGCGTCGGGTATCTTGTCGCGGACCTGCGCGGCGCCCTGCACATCAATATCCAGCAGCAGGTCTTTGCCCTTGCGGAAGGCGTTCGTCAGCGAGCGCCGCGCCGTTCCGTAGTAGTTGCCAAACACGTCGGCGTGCTCCAGAAACTCGTCCGCGTCCAGCATCCGCTGAAATTCATCGCGCGAAATAAAGTGATACTCGCGCGCCTCCTGCTCCGATCCGCGCGGCGTGCGCGTGGTCCAGGAAACAGAAAACTCAAGGTTCGTAACCTGTGAGCGAAGCTGGTTCACCAGGCTGGATTTGCCTGAGCCCGAGGGCGCCGAAATAAGAAACAGAATGCCGGCCAAGTGCTGATCTTCTCCTTGAAATGAAAAGCGATTTCTGCTTGTTTTTCTTTACTCCAGGTTCTATTACTCCAGGTTCTGCACCTGCTCACGAATCTTTTCAATCTCTGACTTCATGCTCAGCCCGAGTTCGGTAATGCGCTGCCCGCTTCCGGCGACGCCGCCAGTCTTCGACAGCAGCGTGTTGGCCTCGCGGTTCATCTCCTGCATTAGGAAATCGAGCTTCTTGCCGGTTTCGCCGCCGATCTCCAGCATGGCGCGAAAATGGTCGATGTGGGTGCGCAACCGCGCCGCTTCCTCATCCACATCGCTGCGTTCCGCGATCAGCGCCGCTTCCTGCAAGACGCGGTCGCGGTCAAAGCTGTCGCCCAGCATCGCGGTCAGCCGCTGGCTGATGCGCTCAAAATACGCCTGCTGCACGTCTTCGCGCAGTTCGGCGGCCTCATCCACCAGCTTGCGCAGGCGATCCAGACCGGCCAGCAATTCTTTCGTCAGCAGCCCGCCCTCGCTCGCCCGCATGGCATTCAGCGAATCCACCAGCGGATCAATTTCCCGCATCGCGGCGGCTTCTATGGCCATCGTTTCTTCGTCAGATCCGCGATCGCCCGCCGGCGTCCGCCCGTCGCCGCCAAACACTCCGGGCAGGCGAAACATCGCATTCAGGTCCGGCTCGCATCGCAAGCTATGCGCCGCCGCAATCTTGCGAAACGCCTCAAGATACGCTGCGATCATATCCGCGTCGTAGCCGGCGTCGGCTCTCTGGCTGCGATCCACATTCAGCGTGACCTCCACGTGTCCGCGCGCCAGCCGCTCCTTGAGCCGCCGCCGCAACTGCATCTCCAGCGAATCCATGCCGGCGGGCAGCCGCAAATGCAGATCAAGAAACCTGTGGTTCACGCTCTTCAGGCTCAAAGTAAATCCGAGCGCTTCGGAGATGCGGCTGGAGACCCGCGCAAATCCGGTCATAGAGCGTACTGGGGTTTTTTCATTCGCTGGGGACTTCATTGGTCCGCCTTTCCAGAGAGCGCGGATTCCCGCGTATCGAATTCCGTCGCGTGCATAAATTGCAATTGGTAAAGATTCTGATAGGTGGGCGAAATCCGCAGCAGTTCCTCGTGGGGGCCGATGGCGGTAATGCGACCGCTTTCCAACACCGCGATGCGGGTCGCGCGCCGCACCGTGGACAGCCGATGCGCAATCACCACCACCGTCCGGCCAACCATCAGGTTACTGAGAGCGGTCTGCACCAGCGACTCGCTCTGCGAGTCCAGCGCCGATGTGGCTTCGTCGAGAATCAGCACCGGAGCATTCTTCAGAATCGCGCGCGCAATCGCCAGCCGCTGCCGCTCGCCGCCGGAGAGTCGAAAGCCTTTTTCACCAATGACCGTGTCGTAGCCTTCCGGCATTTCAAGAATGAACTCGTGCGCCAGCGCCGCCTTCGCCGCTTCTTTTACGCGCGCCAGCGAAACGTCCGGTTGGCCATAGGCAATGTTATTGCGCACCGTGTCATTGAACAGCAGCGTCTCCTGCGTCACCTTCCCAATCTGCTCGCGCAGCGACTTCAGGCTCACATCGCGCAGGTTGTGCCCGTCGATCAGCACGCGCCCCGAAGTCACGTCAAAGAAGCGCGAAACTAAATTCACCAGCGTCGATTTCCCCGCCCCGCTCGGGCCCACCAGCGCAATCACCTCGCCTCGCCGAATCTCCAGATTGATCTCGTGCAGCACTTCCTTTTCGCCCTCGGTGGTGCTGTAGGCAAAGCCCACATTTTCCAGCCGGATGCTGTCACGGAATCCTTTCAACACTTGCGGATGCTTCTTCTCAAGAATCGGTTCGTGGTCGTCCATAAAATCGAAAATGGCGGACGAGGCCCCCACGGCCTGCTGGAAGCTGTTGTAATACGTCGCGAACTTCCGCACCGGATCGTATAGCTTGAACAGCGCCACGATGAACGTGAAGAACATTCCGGTGGTCATGGCATGGCTGTTGATGGCTTTGCGCCCCACCAGCAGCAAACCCGCAATGGCGATGGCGCCGATCAAATCCATTAGAGGCGAACTGATGGCCTGCGCGCGAACCGTGCTCAGGTTGGCGCGGAACAGCCGCCGCGCCGCCTGGCGGAAGCGCCGCACTTCCCAGAACTCCATATTGAACGCTTTGACAATTGGATTGCCGGTGATCGTCTCGTGCAGAATATTCTGGATTTCCGCCAGCTTGTCCTGGCCCGTGCGCGTCGTCGTCCGCACGCCGCGTCCGATGCGGCGCATGGAGCTGACCACGACCGGAACAAAAATCAGCAGCACCCAGGCCAGCTCGCCGCCCAGCGCGATCACCACCGCCGTCATAAAAATCAGCGTGAAAACCTGCTGGAGAAAATCCGAGAGCACCGAGGCCATCGCGTACTGCACGCGCTCAATGTCGTTGATGAGCGCCGAAAGCAGCGTGCCGGTGGCGTGTTTCTGAAAGAACGAAATCGACCGGCCCAGAATCGCTTCGTAAAGATCATTACGGAGGTCGGTGATCATCCCGAACCCGGCATAGTTCGCCAGGTAGGTTCCGGCGTAATCGCAAATTCCCTTCAAGAGCGTCGAAAGGATGAAGAGAAACGCGACCACGGTCCAGTCATTGTGGAGGTGCGACGGAGCCAGGCGGTCCAGATTGATGTTGAAATGCGCGCCCAGTCGCGATACCAGATCGAGCGGCTTGTGGCCTCCCGGATGCAGGACATTGTCGAAGATAGGCGTGATCAGCAGGATGCGGAACGCATCGAACAGCCCCACGCCCGCTGCCAGCACAACAGCAGCCAGCACCTGCCACCAGTAGCGGACGGCATAGTGCAGCAGGCGGCCAACCC
>JBAUHD010000567.1:0-3986 GCA_049680085.1 Acidobacteriaceae bacterium | reverse complement strand
GCGTGAGGCGCGGGAGAAAGGATTTTCACTGGCGGTTCCGGTTTCTGAGTTGGAGACGGCCACGGAGCAGGTGAGCGAGCAGGAAGCGGAGTCGATTGAGGAGCGCGAGCCTGAGTTGAAGACGATGTCACTGCTTGATCTGGTGGACGCCGCGGAGAAGTTGGCCGCGCCGGAACAGGCGGCGGAGGCTTACAAGGTAGCTGTGGCCAGCAACGCGGAGAAGATTTTGCTGCTGCCGCTGGAGGAGGTTCGCGCGCTGCTGGAAGACGAAGCCGTGCCGAAGCGGGTGCATGACCTGAAGGGATTGCTGCGGGCGCTGGAGTCACGGGGTGTTGCGCTGCGCGGCGTGCGGGATGATTTGATGTTGTATTCGTACCTCATCAATCCCACGCACGCTTCGCACCGGCTGAGCGATGTGGCGGCGCGCTTCAGCCAGTATCCGCTGAGAGAGGCGGGCGACGGGCTGCTGTTGGAGTCGGCTCATGCGGTGGAGTCGCTGGCTCCGGTGCTGCGGGAAGATGTGAAGGCGCTGGAGGCGACGAAGGTTTACGAGACGATTGATCTTCCGCTGGTTCCGGTGCTGCTGAGGATGGAGCGGGCGGGCGTGCGGATTGATACCGGCGCGCTGCATGCAATGTCAGAGAAGCTGGCGAAAGAAATAGGGCGCGTGAGTGAGGAGATTTATGCCTGCTGCGGGCATCGCTTCAATATCAATTCGCCCAAGCAACTTGGCGATGTGCTGTTCAACAAAATGAATTTGCCCAAGCCGATGAAGTACGGCAAAGGCAAAGTGGTCTCGACCGCGCAGGATGTTCTGGAGGAGCTGGCGGCGCACCACGACGCGCCGCGCATGGTGCTGGAGTTTCGGCAGCTTGCCAAGTTGAAGTCAACCTACGTGGACACGCTGCCGCTGCTCGCGGATTCGGAGGGGCGGGTCCATACCACTTTTAATCAGGTGGGAACGGCGACCGGGCGGCTGTCTTCGACGAATCCGAATTTGCAAAATATTCCGATTCGCACGGAGCTGGGGCGCGAGATTCGGGCTGCGTTTATTGCCGCGCCGGGGGACACGCTGCTTTCGGCGGACTACTCGCAGATTGAGCTGCGGCTGATGGCGCACTTCTCCGGCGATCCTCTGCTGACGCGAGCCTATGCCACCGGGCAGGACATTCACACTCTGACCGCTTCGGAAGTGTTCGGCATCGCGCCCGAGGCCATGAGCAAGGAGACACGCAACCGCGCCAAGGCGGTGAACTTCGGAATCGTCTATGGCATTTCGCCGTTCGGGCTGGCGCAGCAATTGGGGATTGAGCAGCATGAGGCGCGGCTGTATATCGAAACGTACTTCGAGCGTTACAAGGGCGTGCGCGAGTTTATTGACCGGTTGCTTGAGGGGACGCGCCGCGAGCAGAAGGTGAGGACGATGTTCGGGCGGGCGCGGCCCATCCCTGACATCCAGAGCCGCAACGCCAACCTGCGCGGCTTTGCCGAGCGGACGGCGGTAAATACTCCTTTGCAGGGAAGCGCGGCTGACCTGATTAAACTGGCGATGATCCGCATTGACCGGCTGCTTGCGGAGAAGAAGCTGAAGGCGCGGATGACGCTTCAGGTGCATGACGAACTGCTGTTCGATGTGCCGGAGGCGGAAGTGGATGAGGTGCGCGAGCTTGTGCGGCACGAAATGGAAAATGTTATCCAGTTGAGCGTGCCGCTGGTTGCGGATGTGGGCGTTGGCCCGAACTGGCGCGACCTGGATTAAGCTCCGAGCGCGTCGCGAATTGCGCCGGCGATGGCATCGGCGTGGCGGCGCATGGCCTCTTCGGATTCGGCTTCGATCATGACGCGGGCCAGCGGCTCGGTGCCCGAGTACCGGATCACAACTCGTCCGTTCGCTTTCAATTCTTCCTCGGCATGGCGGATGCTCGCGGCCACAGACGGAATGGCTTCGAGCGGCTTCTTTTCCTTCACGCGGACGTTGACGATGGTTTGCGGGAAGACCTTCAGGTCCGCGATGAGTTCGTGGAGCGGCTTGCCGGAACGGCGGACGAGATCGAGCACGACCAGAGCCGTCAGCAGGCCATCGCCGGTGGTGGCCAGGTGCGGAAACAGGATGTGTCCGGACTGCTCGCCGCCAAGGGAAGCGGAGCGAGCCTGCATCATTTCGAGCACATATTTGTCGCCCACTGGAGCGCGCAACATGGTGATAGAGTCGCGTCGCAGCGCGGCTTCGAGGCCCATATTGGACATGGTGGTGGCGACGACCGTGCCTCCATTGAGTAGTCCTCGCGCCTTCAGGTCGCGCGCGGCGAGCAGCAGGACCGCGTCCCCGTTCACGACATTGCCGTTCGCGTCGGCGAAGAGAGCGCGATCGGCATCGCCGTCGAAGGTGATGCCGATGTCCGCGCCGAGCGCTTTGGTTTCGGCGGCAACAATTTCAGGATAGAGCGCGCCGCAATCCGCATTGATGTTGCGGCCGTTGGGCTGAATGTGCGTGAGGTGAATCTTGCCGCCCAGCCGGGAGAATAACTCGGGAGCGATGGCCGATGCGGCTCCGTTCGCGCAATCGAGCACCAGCTTCAATCCGTCGAGTTCGAGACTCGGAACCGCCGCGAGCAGGAAAGATTCGTAATCCGCGCGGAACTTCGGCTTCGCGTCGGGCGCTCGCAGTCTCTCCGGATTGGGGGCGGCAGCGGACTCCAGGTGCCGGAATATCTCGTCTTCAATGTGAAGCTCGGTCGCGTCGGGCAGTTTGTAGCCATCGCCGCCGAAAATCTTGATTCCGTTGTCATGCCAGGGATTGTGGGATGCGGAGACGACGATGCCGGCGGCGAACGAATGCTTGCGCGCCAGATACGCGATGGCCGGCGTGGTGACGATGCCCGCGTTGTCGACCGTTGCGCCCGCTTGCGAGAGGCCGGCGGAGAGCACGGCGGCGATCCAGTTGCCGGATTCGCGCGTATCCATTCCGAGAATTACAGCGGGTTGTGCCGAGTCCTTTTTGAGTTGATGCGCCAGTGCCAATCCCACCGCGTAAATTGTCTTTGGGTCGAGCGGCGGCTCGCCCGCGACGGCGCGAATACCGTCTGTTCCGAAGAGCGTTCTCATGCTTGTTCTGGTCCTGAATTGATTTTGGTTACGCGGCTTTCAAGGTTTCCGCTGGCGAGCCGCGTGGAGAGAATTTGCCCGGGGGTTACGCCGGCGGCGTCTTTCAGCAAGGCTCCGGTTTCGTCATAGACAAGCGCATAGCCGCGGTTGAGCACGGCCAGCGGCGACAGGGATGCCAATTGCCGCTCCAGGGATTGAAGGCTTGCGCGATGGCCCTGGATCAACGAGGTTCGAGTGCGTGTTAATCGAGTGGAGAGATTGTCCAGCCGTTCGCGCATCAAGGCGATTCGCTGGGCGGCGTCATTTCGCAGCATGGCCGCCGCGCAGGATTGCAGCCGCTGGGCCTTCTTTTGTGAAAGCGCGCGCCATGCGGACTCCATCCGGAAACCAAGCTCATCGACGCGCTGCTGGCGGCGATGCAGGCCGTCTTCGATGCGCGCAAATGCGGTGTCCATCGAAACGCGCGAGAAGCGCTCCCGCGCCTGCATGACGGCATAGCGGGCGGCGCGGTGCAGTCGCTGGGAAAGCTCCTCCACATGCTCTTCCACGCGATGCTGCGCCGCCGTGATGAGTTCCGCCGCGGCGGAAGGGGTGGGGGCGCGGAGGTCGGCGGCGAAATCCGCAATGGTGAAGTCGGTCTCGTGGCCGATGGCGGAGACAATGGGCAGCTCCGATGCGGCGATGGCGCGGGCCAGCGATTCGGTGTTGAAGGGCGCGAGGTCTTCGAGCGATCCGCCGCCGCGTGCGATGACGATGAGATCGACTTCGCGCGTTTCGTTGAAATGTGCAATGCCCTTTGCGACCTCCGAGGATGCGGCGTCGCCCTGCACGAGCGCGGGATAGAGCAGAATTTCCAGCGCGGCGTGGCGGCGGTTGACCAC
>JBAUHD010000566.1:0-8875 GCA_049680085.1 Acidobacteriaceae bacterium | reverse complement strand
GGTTAATCGGGCATTCTGGTGATAGTCCATTCGATCTCTCCGAAAAAACTGATTTGTTCGTCACAAACAGCTTCTCCGGTTTCGATCGAATGGACAACCTATTGAAACATCACAGGTGCCCCATCCTAGCCGCGTTCTTTGCGGCTAGGGTGGGATGGATGAGTGCCGCATAACTGTCCATCTGCATGACGCACTACAGCTAGAGCCGTCATCCCGGCGATTCTGAACACTGATCTCTGTTCCCGGCTCAACTCAAACCGACCGCAGCAAAGCCACCGGAAAATCCCCAAACAACTCCGCCAGCCGAATCCGCCCGTCATCCGCCACAACCACTTCCTCGCCGGTAAACACATTCACCAGCCGCTTCCCCGCGCATTCCTCGGCAATCAGCACCCCATCTCCCCAGGCCGAGCCCAGCGGCATCTCCACCCGCTGCCGCATCAGCGTGCACGCGAATCGCGGAACCGCAACCAGTACGCGCTCCTCCTCGTGCCGCCGCAAAAACGCAATCACATGCTGCGAATGCGCTCCCTCGGCATCGAGCGCCGCATACTCGCCGCGCCGGAAAACCTCCGGCATCTCCGCCCGCAACGCCAGCGCGCGATGCGTCGTCCAAAGCTTGATGCGTCCGTCCTCCAGCCCCGCCATTACCTCACGGCAAACCGCAAGCGCTCCCTCATCCCCGGCCTTGCGCAGCATCGCGTCCAGCGCCTCCGCGCGCACGCCGTAGTCCACCGGCCGCCGGTTGTCGGGATCCACCAGGCTCAGGTCCCACATCTCGCTTCCCTGATAAAAATCCGGAACCCCCGGCGAGGTGATCTTCAAAACCACTTGCGCCAGCGAATTCACCGCGCCAAAAATCTTCAGCGAAGGCAGGAGAATCTGCAGCGCGGAAACAAAGTTTTTCTCCGTCCCATCCGCGTCCGCCGTCAGAATCCTCGCCAGAAACGAATGCACCGCCTCCACATATTTTTCGTTCGGATTCACCCAGCTCAAATTGATCTTGGCTTCGCTCAGCGCCTTCGTCATGTACTGCTGCAAGCGCTCCACGAACCGCTGCCGGTCCTCCGCCGAATCCATCTTCCATGGCCACGCACCCGCAATCGTCTGGTAAATCAGGTACTCCTCGTTCGCATCCGGAGCCACGCGCCCATCCTCCAGCGTCCGTTTAAAGCGCGCATTCAGCCGCTGCGCCCGCCGCACAAAGGCCGGCCACAGCAGCGCCATTTCTGAAATCACATTCAGCCGGTTGCGCACATCCTCGCTGCGCTTCGTGTCGTGCGTCGAGGTCGCCAGCATCGCGTCCGGAGAATTCTCCAGCCGCTCCAGGTTGCTCGCATGAAACGACTCCACCGCAATCCCGAACGACTGCATCGAGCTGCCCACTTCATTCGACGAGATGAACCGGTTGTAGCGATAAAACGCCGTATCCTCCACGCCCTTGGCCATCACCGGCCCCGTCAATTGCTGAAACTTCAGCGCAAAATAAAGTTCCCGCGGATCAATTTCATTGCCGCTCTTTCCATGCACCAGCAACGCATTCTCAAGAAAATCAAACGCCGAAGCATCCACGTCCGGATTCCGGTACTTCGCCCGCGCAATCGACTGGCGAATATACGCGCGGTCCCGCTCCGTGTACTGCCCGCGATCATCGATATAAGTCCGGTACACCGGAAAGCACGCAATCGTCTCCCGAATCACCGAGTCCAGCAGGTTGTCCGTGAAGTCGCGCGCCCGCCGATCCGCCGATCCAAGCTGGCTCAGCAAATTCGTCAGCACATACGTCTCGCTTGAGAGCGCGTTCTGCATCACCTGTAGCTTCCCGCGATACACAACTTCTTCCGGGTCCCGCGTCCGCCCCGTCACCGACGTATACAAATCGTTAAATCGCCGCCGGTTCTCGCGCTGAATAAAAACCTGGTTCGCAAAGTGAATAAAGTCATACCCGGAAGTGCCGCGCACCGGCCATTCGCGCGGCAGCGTCTCGCGCGGCTCCAGAATCTTCTCCACCACCACATACAGCGGCCCGCGCACCGCGCTCCAGTCGTAGCCCCGCAGCGTCTCGCGAATGCCCCGCTCAATCCCATTCGGAGCCACCGGCCCGCTCGCCCTCGCGCCTCCGCACTGGCTCGCAATGTAGAGCATTTGCAGACGGATCAGATACTGCCGCGGATTGAACATCCCGTCGCAGTGGTCCACGCGCAGTCCCGTCACCTGCTTCTCCGCCAGCAACCTGCGAACTAAACAGTGGGTCGCCGCGAACACCACGGGATTCTCCATCCGCAGCCCGACCAGATCGTTGATATCGAAAAACCGCCGATAATTAATCTCCTCCGCCGACACCCTCCAGAACGCCAGCCGGTACGGCTGCTCCTCCAGCACCGCGTGCAGCCTGTCAAAGCTGCGCGGATCGCCCGGCGCGCCATTCACTTCCTTCAGCGCCGCCGCAATCGCTTCCTGGTTTTCCGGCTTCGTCAGCGCCTTGCGAATCCGCGGCTGAATCTCTTCAAGCTGCGCCCGCCGCTGCGTCGCCAGCCCGCTGTCCGGGGTGCTGTTCGGCGGAATATGATGCGTCAAATCGCGCAGCATCTCGCGAAGGTTCTCCGGCAACTCCGCCATCCGCTCCTCAGGAAAAATCAACGGCAGCGACCGCGGAGCCAGCGGCATCGTATGGTCGTAATACCGCACCTTCCCCATGCCATTCTCAATCGAAACCTGAATGCGCCCGTTCTCCAGCTCCGCCCCATACTGGTCGCCCAGAATCGGCAACAGCAGCTGGCCACGCATGTCCTGCTTTAGAGGGTCCCAGTCAATGTCGAAATACTCCGCATACTCCGACGTGCGCCCGTTCTCCAGTACGTCCTGCCACCACGCCGAGTCGTTTCCCACGCTCATGTGATTGGGAACAATGTCCAGCAGCAGTCCCATGCCGCCGTCCCGCAGTGAGCGCGAAAAACTGGCGAACCCCTCCTCGCCGCCAAGCTCCGGATTCAGCCGGTCATGCCGCGTCACATCGTAGCCATGCATCGATCCCAGCCGCGCCTCAAACACCGGAGACACATAGCAGTCGCCAATGCAAAGCCGCCGCAGATACGGCAAAATCGCTTCCGCATCGGCAAACACAAATCCTGCGTGAAGCTGCAAACGATACGTCGAGCGCGGCGCGCGCGCCTCCGCGTGAAGCATCTCCTCCGTGCAATCCTGAATTGCTTTTTGTTTTGTCTCTTGAGCCATAAAAGGAAGTCTCGCGGCGGGCACCGCTGGTTCGGATGCCGGAATTTCAAAATCCGTTGTCGCGCCGGGCCATCACGCCGGCGGCTTTACTTGCCTCTCTCCCTCAGAGAAAATGATGGAGAGATCAGAAAAATTCGGGGATATAAAAATTATGCCACTTTCCGGCGAAGCCATCCGCATGATGAATTACGTTGACGATGTTTCCACCACGCTGCGCCGCATCCTCGCGCTCGTGCCCACCCTCACCACCGACGAACGCCATCGCGTCGCCGAATACCTCAAGAACGCCAACCCCGGCGTCGAAACCGTCGTCCAGGCCCTCAACGCTGTCTAGCGAAAAGGCGGGTAGCTAAAAAGCGGGTTGGCTAATAAGGCGGGTAGCTAAAGAGCGGGTAGCAGGAAATCTGGGCAGCCGCATATCTTCCGAATCACCGGTTGCCGGATGCTTCACTCGCAGCCGCTTCTTAGCCACCCGCTCCTTAGCTGCCCGCTACCCGCCTTTCAGCTACCCGCCCACGAGCTACAGCACCCCCCGCGCCTTCACCTCAAGATACTCATTGATCGCGTCCGCCTTCACGCGCCCCGGAGTCGTCTCCACCACCAGTACGCCTTGCGCCCGCAACTTCGCCAGCAGCGCCCGCCGTCGTTCCAGAACCTCCGCCGCCGCCGTTGCCACAAACATCTCGCCCACATTCTCCGGCTGCCGCGCCGCCGCCGCATCCAGTTCCGGATTCCCCAGCGCCACCAGCAACACCAGATGCCGCCGCGCCAGGTCCAGCGCCGCATCCACAATCTCCGGACGCCGCGCGCCGTCCGCCAGCTCCGTAATCCAAAGAATCATCCCCCGCCTGCGCTGCAAGTGCTTCAGCCGCATTGCCGCACTCAGGTGGTTCGCCTCGGCCGCCTCCGCGCGCGCCTGCGAAAGCGCATCCACAAACTGCCGCAAATGTCCCGTTCCCAGCGCCGGCAAAAGCTGCTGCTGCACCCGCTGCCCATACACCAGCAACCCCGCCTTGTCCCCCGCCTGCATCACCGCCTGCGCCAGCGCCACCGCCGCGCCTGTCGCCTGGTCAAGCTGCGTCACCACCAGCGAATGATCGTCATCTGTAACAGAAGCAGGTCCTCGATTTGCGCGAAGCGCGTGCGCCTGGACGGCCAGTCGCTCGAATGCAGTTCGAGAAAGTCTTCCCGCGTCCAGCACAATCCAAACCTGCTGGCTGCGCTCGGTCGTGAACTCGCGCGTAATCAGCTTGCCTCGCCGCGCCGTCGCCGGCCACGCAATGTTGCGAACCTCGTCCCCGCGCTGATATTCGCGCAGGCTCTCAAACTCGCGCCCCAGCCCTCGAAGCCGCAGCTTGCGCTTCTGCAAGGCAATCTGCCGAATTCGTAACAAATATAGTTGCGTATCCTCCGGCGACCGCTCCATCGGTGGATAAACCCGCGCCTCCTGCTCCAGGTCCGCCTCCGCCCATCGCTCCGCCAGTCGCAGCGCCCCGCGATATCGCAGAAAAACCTTGCCCAGCCTCACGTCGCCGCGCGTATTCGGAACGCACAGCAACTGCACCCGCGCTGCATCGCGAACAAATGCCCGCACCGTGCCCGTTAAAGGCATGGCCGCCAGCGCGGGATGCAGCGCATCGCTCAACCGCACCTCAAGAATCTGATTCGACTCCTGCGTAATCTCAAGCTCGACCGCCGTCGTCTCGCCCAGCGACGGAGAATCTCCAAACCGCCGCTCCACCGTGATCTTCGCGGGTGCGGGCAGCATCGCCGCATCCACTACTGTCAGCAGAATCACCGCTGCATCCCACGCCGCCAATACCCAAATCCAGCGCGGATAAAAAAATCCAGGTACCGCCAGCAGACAGCCCGCCAGCAGCAACAGCAGGGCGCGCAGCGTCAGTGCGTACCCCAGCCGCCGCCCTCGGGCGCGCGCCTTCACCGGAGCCGGAATCAGCGTCTGCATCACTTCGGCAGCGGAGTCGCAGCCAGCACATCGCGAATTACGCGGTCCGGATCAAACCCCTCCAACTCCACTTCGGGTTTCAGAATCAGCCTGTGCCGCAGACACGGCAGCGCGGCCTCTTTCACATCATCGGGGATCAAATAGTCGCGCCCGTCCTTCGCCGCGTATCCCTTCGCCACAATCAGCAGCCCCGCCGCAGCCCTCGGGCTCGCACCCAGCGAAATCGCCGGCCACTCCCGTGTGCGCCGCGCAACCGCCAGCAGATAATCGAAAATCGCCGGCTCCACGCGCACATTGCGAACCTCACGCCGCGCCGCAGCCATTTCCGCCAGGCCCGCCGGCTCAATCGCCACCTGTTCCAGACTCGCTTCCGCCGAAGCATGATGCCGCTCCAGAACCGCGCGCTCTTCCTCCGCCGACGGATACCCCACCTGAATCTTCAGCAAGAACCGGTCCAGTTGCGCCTCCGGCAGCGGGTAGGTCCCTTCAAATTCCAGCGGATTCTGCGTCGCGAACACGGTGAAAAAATCGTCCAGCGCGTGCCGCTCGCCGTCCATCGTCACCTGCCGCTCTTCCATGCTTTCCAGCAGCGCGGCCTGGGTCCGCGGAGGCATCCGGTTCACCTCATCGGCCAGCAGAAACTGCGTGAACACCGGCCCGCGATGAAACGCGAATTCATTCGTCTTCAGCGAAAACACGCTGGTTCCCAGAATATCCGCCGGCATCATGTCGGGAGTGCCCTGCACCCGCTTGAAGTCCAGGCCCAGAAATCGCGCCAGCGTCTTCACCGTCAGCGTCTTCGCCACCCCTGGAACGCCCTCAACCAGCGCGTGCCCGCCGCACAGCAGCGTCAGCAGCGCCTGATCAATCAGCTCCACCTGCCCGGAAATCACCTTCCCCAACTCCGCCCGCCCGCGCGCGAACATCTCCTCCGCCGCGCCCCGCTCCGTCATCACGTCAACCTCTTCACTCACGTCTCGCTCCGTCTGGTGAAATACCAATTAGCCGCTCGGATAATTTCTCTATAGATTGTCATCCCGACCGGAGTCCGCGCAGCGGATGTAGCGGAGGAACCTGCACTGCCCTGTTCCTACGGAGCACACTACGTCCCATGCGAATCCGTCATCAACGTCCGCAATCTCGCAATATGCCCATCCATCCGCCGCACCATCTCCAGCGCGCTCTTCGCGCTCAACCGCGAAAACTCCGCCTCCCGCGCCGCCTTCAAATCCTCCGCAAGCTCCGAACCAGCATACCCAAACCGCGCCGCAACCGCGGCCGCAACCGCCTCCGGCCCGCTCCGCAGCGTCTCGCTTGAAAGCCCGCCCTCATTCCGCAAAAAATCCATCAGCCGCCGCTCCGAGGCCCCCACCGCCACATCCGCCGCTCCGGCCTTTTCATAAAGTGCGCCCATCGACTCGGCGAACTCCAGCGGAGAAGCCCTCGAAACCCGCGCCAGCGCCCGCATCGGCCCACTCCGCCGCCCAAAGCTCAGCACCAGCAGCAAAGCCACCAACGCAAGCTGCCAGCACAGCGCCTTCACCGGAGTCCCGCTCACCGTGGCCCACAGGCTCTCGCGCTCGCCGTGAATATATTCATCGAACAGAACTGTGCGTCCCGGCCCGCCCACGCTCGCCAGCAGCAGTCGCAACGCCGCGTCCTGCTTCAGCCCGCGATTCGTCAGCGGAGCCGCCGAGCTCCACCACACCACCGCGCCCGCGCCTTCTCCATAATGCACCACCACCGCATCCTCGCCGCACGCCTGATCCACTCGCGCATCGCTCGACGTCCATCGCGTCGGCACCGGCATCGCAATCCGCCCCGCGCGACCCAACCCGTTCAGCGACTGTGGAGTCGTGTAGCACAGCTTCGTATAAATATGTCCCGGAGGCCCGATGCGCGCATCCGGCAGCATCAGCGCGGTGATCGCGCCAGCCGCCACCACGCGCCCGCCGCGCTTCAAAAATGCCGCCACCCCGGCCTTCTCTTTGCGCGAGTCCGCGACCGCCATCCACGTTTCCGCCAGCACCAGCGTCGTCTTCGCCGCATCCACTTCGCGCAAATCCGCCGCGGGCTTGTCCCAGCGAGCGGTCGTGTAGCCAAGCTGCCCCAGCAATTCGTACGCCGCCTTCGCCCCCAGCGACCCGCTGTTCCAAGTGCTCGGAATCGGATCATTGTCCTCGCGCGCGGGCGCAAGAAATGCCCCCACCAGAATCACCGCCAGCACGCCCACAGACGCCCACACCACTACGCGCGCGTCGCCGGTCAGCCGCCGGCTCATGCCGCCCTCAATTCTTCATGCAGCGCCAGCGCACGCTCATAATCCTGCCGCGCCGCGTCCCTCAGCCCGTACCACACGCGCTCAAACCCCTGCGTCTGCTGCCGCAATATCCTCCACCGCGCCGATCCCGACTCCAGCAGCCGCACGTACTCTCTCGGAGTCCGCGACCGGTTCGGCGCCCACAACTTCCGACCCTCCAGCGCCGCAATGCTCGCCCAATAGAGGCAATGCACCGCCTCGCGCCACGCCCCGCTCGCCGCCCGCTCCTCGGCCAGCGCGCGCCAGTTCCGCGAAGCCTCCTCCCACGCCTCCATCTGCCGGCCCGCTTCCACCCGCACCGCGAGCCGCTGCCGCTGCAACACATGCATCGCCCACACCACCAGCCCTACCAGCGCCAGCCCAATCAGCCCCCACTCCATCACCGGACCAATCCACGGCGACCGCTTCCCGAACTTCGCCACGCCATTGAAAATCTTATCCAGCCACTGCGCCACATGCGCCCAGAACCGCTCCCACAGCGAATTCCCGCGCACCGTCGCAAACTCCGGCTTACTCAGAATCGTATCCGCCCGCCGCCGCGCCGCCGCAATGTCGCGGTGCGCGCGGCCATCGCCCGAGGCATACAGCAGCGCCTCATCCAGCCGAGCCCCAGCGGCCTTCATCGCCTCAACGCGCTTCTTGTCGCCGGCCTTCCCAGCCTGCGTCAGCGCATCGCGCAGCCATTCATAGTGAGCTTCAAACGAATCCACATTCGCGCCCACCCCCAGGCCACGAAGCTGGACCTCCTCATCGGCTCCCACCGCATTCGCATCGCAAGCCGCCGCCTTCGCGCCGCAGCTCGCAACCAGCGCTTGCAGATTCGCAAGGTGCGCCTGATACTGCACAAGCGAGGTTTTATCCAGCGCGCGCGCATCCAGCGAGGCATCCAGCATCAGGGCCCCAACCAGAACGAAAATGAACCACGAGCATCGACGCATCGAAACCATTCAGGCAGGCTCGGCGGGAGTCTCCGACACAGGCCCCGGCAACTCCGCGGATCCCGTCGCGCCCGCGTCCGCCGGAGCCAGCTTTCCCATCATCCATTCAATGTCAAAGCCCTCGCGCCGCACCCGCTCATCAAAATAAAACAGGCACGCGCCGATCGCACCCACCGGGGCAATCAGCGTCGCCGCCACAAAGTTGATCGCCAGTTGAATCGCCCGCGTCACAAACGCTTCGGCGCCCCGCGATCGTACCGCCAGAATCAACAGCGGCGACTCCAGCGTCCCCACCACCAAATACAGCGCGAACAGCAGCAGGAGCAGGAGTAACACCCGCACCTTCCGGCTCGCCAGCAGCGCAGCGCTCCGCCGCATCGCCGCCCTCACCTTCAGCGACTCCACCACCGCCGCCGG
>JBAUHD010000565.1:0-2047 GCA_049680085.1 Acidobacteriaceae bacterium | reverse complement strand
TTTTGCGAAAGCGCCTTTTGCGGAGAGGCTGTGGGCGAAGCGGCTGCGCAGCATTTGCGGGATCATTTGGCCTGCACCGCCCGAGGGGCCTGCGCGAGCTTGAGCAGGATTGCGTCGTCTCCGGTGGGCGCGCCGCAGACCTGGGCTGTCTGTTTTTCGGTGGCGTAGACGAGACTCATGATGGTCTGCTCCAGTTGCGGGTCGCGTTCTAGAGCGCGGAGGGTGAGCCGGGGTTGCTGTTGCCACTGGGCCTGGAGCGCGGCGAGTTTGGGGGCGGCGTTCGGCTCGGCGATGCAGGAGGCGAGGCTGGCGCGGGCAATGCCGGCGTTGTTTTCGATGCGGGCGGCGCGGGCGCGGACGGTGAGGTCGGGGTCGGGGTAGAGGTCGAGAATGCGGTTGGAGTTGGCGAGCATCTGGCGGACGGATTCTTGCTGGGGTTCGGATTGCGCGGAGAAGCCCCTTTGGTTGACGGCCCGGACCAGCGCCTCGCGGGCGGCGGTGATGTAGCCCATGGCATAGGCGGTGCGGCCGACGCCTTCCAGCGCGTCGAGGGGCGCGCCGCGCTGCCGGGCGTGGGCGCTATAGATATTGAAAGCGTCGGCGGAGTCCTGGGCCTGCTCCATGAGGCTGGCGATGGCGAGCTGGGTTTCTGGATCTTTGGGCGCGTTGCCGGCGGCGGTGCGCAGTTCGGTTTGCGCGCGCGAGTAGTCCTTCTGGCTGATGAGATAGCGGACTAGCTCAAGACGGACCTCGCGGCGGCGCATGTAGCCGTCGCCTTGCCAGGTTCCGTCGAGGGCGCGCTGATAGTGCTCCTCGGCGAGCGTGGCCTTGCCGTCGCTGGCTGCCAGGCGGGCGAGTTGGAGATGAATGAGACCGTTGCCGGGCTGGGTTTCGAGCAGCGTATTGAAGTAGGCGGTGGCCTCCAGATTGCGGTGTTCGGCTGCGAGGGCAGTGGCCAGATCAATCTCAATGCCGCGTCGGCCGGGGGCGTATTCGAGAGCGGAGCGCAGCGCCTGCACGGCCTGCTCGGGATGGCCGGTACTGAGAGCGCGCTCTCCGTTGGCCTGCCAGCGGCGAGCGAGGACATCGCGGTGCCGGGAAAAAGAGGCGAACAAAAAATAGGTGAGGACGGCCAGAATGGCGGTGATGGCGAATATCGCGAACAAGGCGACCGAGTCCCGCAGGATCAGCTTTCGCTTTTCCACCCGCCCTTCGGCAGACAACGGGGTTCGCAGCTCAAAGACGGCCATCCCTATTACCTTATCGTCTCAGATGCGGAAGTCCAAACGGCGGAAAGGGCGAATTCGCGTTTGAGGCACATTGCGGGTTACGATCGGGACAACCATGCCTGAAACGATATTTTTGGAAATTTCCGCGCCCATCCCCGCGACAGCAGTGGCGCTGCCGTGACGCGCGAGGTCCTGCTGGAATTGCTGGAAAGCATTCAGCGCGGGGAGACTGCGCCGGCGGAGGCGGTCACGCGGCTGGCGCGGCTTCCGTACGAGGACGCGGGGTTTGCGAAGATTGATCACCATCGCAATTTGCGGCTCGGACTGCCGGAGGTGATTTATGCGGCGGGGAAATCTCCGTTGCAGGTAGCGGAGATTTTTGTGCGCATGGCCGAGGCGGGCGGAAGCGTGATGGCAACGCGGGCGGATGCGGCGGCGTTTGAGGCGGTGCGGGCGCGGGTGCCCGTGGCAAAATACCACGCCGAGGCGCGGATCATCGGGCTGGCGGCGGCAGTTCCGGCTGCGGTTTCGGGGCGAATTGCGGTGGTGTGCGCGGGGACGAGCGACCTGCCGGTGGCGGAAGAGGCGGCGGTTTCGGCGGAGTATCTGGGCTGCGACGTGGACCGCATTGTGGATGTGGGAGTGGCGGGGCTGCATCGGATTCTGTCGCAAACGGAAATTCTGTCGCGGGCGGGCGCCGTGATTGTGTGCGCGGGAATGGAGGGCGCGTTGCCCAGCGTCGTGGGCGGGCTGGTGGCCGCTCCGGTGATCGCGGTGCCGACGAGCGTCGGTTATGGATCGGCGTTTGGAGGCGTCAC
>JBAUHD010000564.1:0-3197 GCA_049680085.1 Acidobacteriaceae bacterium | reverse complement strand
GCGTACCCCAGCAACTTGTCAAACAGGAGTCGGGCCTTCTTGGTCTGGTGCGCGCGCGCCAGGCACTCGATGTACCAGAAGGAGCAAGCCGTAAAGCTCCCTTCTTCCCCCCTCAGCCCGTCAACCGGCGAAATCGCGTTATCGTAGCGGTAGACCAGCGTGTCTTCCACCAGGTTGCGTTCAATCGCCTCCAGCGTCAAAAGCCAGCGGCCATCCACCGGGCTTATAAATCGCATCAGCGGCATCAGCAGCACGGAAGCATCCACGGCCTCTGCGCCCTTGTACTGCACAAACGACTTCAGCTTGTCGCTCCAGAAATTTTCAAAAATATCGTGATGAATCTCGTCGCGAATCTTCCGCCATTTCTCCGTCGGGCCGGAAAGCGACCGCTTCGCCGCCAGACGAATCGCCCGGTCAAACGCAACCCAACTCATCAGCCTGGAATGCAGAAACTCGCGCCGCCCGCCGCGCACCTCCCAAATCCCTTCATCGGGCCGCTTCCAATTCTTCCCCAGCCATTCCAGAATGCGCTGGATATCCTGCCACCCGTCACGCGAAATTCCGTCGCCATACTTGTTCGACAAATACAGGGCGTCCATGAACTCGCCATAAATATCCAGTTGCAGTTGCGTGTAGGCGGCATTGCCAATGCGCACCGGGCGCGAATCCTTATACCCCCGCAGCGAGTCCAGTGTGCTTTCCTCAATCCCCTGCCGCCCGTCGATGTGGTACATAAGCTGCAGCGGCCCCTGCTGCGCGTTCTCCTGCATCCGGTCCCGAATCCATTTCGTAAATGCCGCGGCTTCCTCAACAAATCCAAGCCGGATAAAAGCGTACAGGCTGAAAGACGAATCCCGCAGCCAGGTATAGCGGTAGTCCCAGTTCCGCTCGCCGCCCACATGCTCCGGCAGGCCAAAGGTCGGCGCCGCGATCAGCGACCCGTGCTCAACGCTGAACAGCAGCTTCAGCGTCAGCGCCGAACGGTTCACCATTTCCCGCCAGCGGCCCTTGTAATTGGAGCGCGCAATCCAGTTGCGCCAGAAGTGCGACGTTTCCTCGAAGTGCTCCTCAATGCTTTTCGGATCGAGGGCCTCCTGACCGCCCGTCTCCTCCTTGTCCACTTCCCCAAACGCAAGCGTCGCCGTTTGCCCCGCCTTCAGCGTGAACGTCGCAACCGCGTCATCGCCGTCAATGCGCATCGGAAACGTCGCATGCAGCGCCATGCTCGGGCTGCCGTTCTCCGGCTCAAAACAAATCGCCTGCTTCCGGGCTACCGTCTTGTGGCGCCCGCGCGCATAGTCAAATCGCGGCGCGCAGCGCATCTCCATTCGCACTTCGCCTTTGATCACACGGATCATCCGCAGAACGTGGTGCCCATAGCGACGGCCAACCTTCTCCTTGTCTTCCACCACCGGCATAAAATCCGTAAGCTCCACCACGCCGTCATCGGAGAGAAACCGCGTCAGCAGAATATTCGTGTCCGGCAGATAGAGCTGCCGCGTGCGCATATCCTTCAGTTGCGGAGAAATCCGGAAATGCCCGCCGCGCTTCGGATCCAGCAGCGCCGCGAAAACCGTCGGAGAATCAAACGCGGGGAAGCAGAGAAAGTCGAGGCTGCCATTCGAGCACACCAGCGCAATCGACCGCATATTGCCGATCACGCCATAATTTTCAATCGGCTGAAAATCCTGAGTTTTGTCCATAGTATCCAAAGGGCTTAGATGTGGATTCGCAAAGAAGGTTGATTGTAACTCGCACGCAATTTCTGAAATCGAAGGCGCCCGCTCATGAGAAAAGCCGCATCAACCCTCGCGCCGCCAGGTCCGGCACAAGAAACGCCCGCGCCTCGCCCGCGTCGCGCGTGATGGCTTCCGCCGCAAGATAGCCGCTGCGGACTCCGCTCTCCATCGTCGAGGGCCACCCGGTCGCGGTCCAGTCGCCAGCCAGATAAATCCCCGGCCACGGGCTTTGCGCCGCCGGACGGATGCGGTCCAGCATGGGGCGAATCGAATACGTCGCGCGAATTTCTTTCGTAACGACAGCCTTCCGCAGCTTCGCGCGCTTGACCTCCGAAAAAAATAACGCCAGCTCCCGCATCGCAAGGTCCAGCACATCCTGCCGCTGCATCGGCACAAGCGAATTTGACGCGCTCACCACGAGCTCAACATGGCTGCCACTACCCTCCGCCCGCTCCGCCGCAATCCTCGACTTGTTGTAGAGCCATTGAATCGTCGTATCCAGCAGCGCGGCGTGCGTAAGGTCCGTTATCTCGCGATCAAACCACAGATGCACGCTCGTGATCGGCGAGTGGCGGAACTCGGCGAGATTCGCGCCAAGCACTTCGGCTTCCGAGTTGAGCGGTAAAGTCGGAAGCAGCGACGCCAGCGCCTCAAAAGGAAGAGCCAGCACCACGCTGCCGCTCGCGAATGCACGATCCGCCGAGCGCACCATCCACGCATCGCCGCTCCGCTCAAATCCATCCACGCCGGTGCGCAGATGTACTTCCCCCCCGCGCGCCTCGATATATTCCGCCGCCCGTCCATAAAGCTCGCTCAGCGGAATGCGCGGAATCCCCATGCGCCCGCCCTCTGCGGAAAACAAAAACGCCTCCCGAAAAACCTTGGCCGCGTAGCGAACAGAAATATGTTCCGGCTCTTCATTCAGCGCGCTCGCCAGCACCGGATTCCAGAAGCGCCGCACCGCCCGCTCCGGCTGCCGGTAGCGTGCCAGCCACTGTGCAAAGCTCTCAGCGGAATCCGCCGGAGTCTCATGCAGAAATCCACGAATGCCGCGCGCAATCGCAAGCTTGTCGGCAACCGTGAAACACTTCGCTCCCAGAAACGACCACGCGGCATGCAGAGGCGCAGGCATCCACGACGCGGCAAGCTTGCTGCGCCGTCCGCCCGGCTCAAGGAACGTCACAGTACCGGACCAGAAAATTTCTTCCTGCACGCCCAGGCGCCGGTAGAAATCGATCAGGTTGGTGCAGCAGCCCAGCAGAATGTGCTGGCAGTTGTCGATGACCTCGCCCGTGCCCGGATGCTCATACGACGACGCGCGCCCGCCCACATAAGGACGCCGTTCCAACAGCCGAACCCCGTAGCCGCTGTCGGACAGCGCGCAGGCCGCAGCCAGCCCCGCGACGCCTCCTCCCACGACTGTGACGGAGCGCGGCATCAGATCCTCACGCCCGCGCG
>JBAUHD010000563.1:0-1831 GCA_049680085.1 Acidobacteriaceae bacterium | reverse complement strand
CATCTGCGGAGCCTTGTCCTTCAGCGCCTCCCTCAGCGCGGCAATGTAGCGCGGGCGATCGCTCGCCGAACCGACGGAGTTCAGCACCAGCGTCCAGCCGGTGATTCCTAGTTCGTCGAGAAAAGTCGCCAGCATCTCCAGCACTTCTGCATCGCGCAGCGGCGACTCCGATCCAGCGCTGGGCGGCCCAATGACCTCGGCGCCAATCTGCCAGAACTGGCGGTAGCGCCCCTTTTGCGGACGCTCGCGGCGGAACTGCGGGCCGATATAGTAGAGCTTTTGCAGCAGGCCGCTCTCGCCCAGCTTGTGCTCAATGTAGGCGCGGACCACCCCGGCAGTGTTTTCAGGCCGAAGCGTGAGCGACTGCGCCTTCTCCGACTGCGCGCGGGCGCGGTCCTCCCACGTGTACATTTCTTTGGAGACGATGTCAGTCTCTTCACCCACGCCGCGCGCGAAAAGTTGCGTGTCTTCGAAGACAGGCGTGCGTATTTCGCCGAAGTTGTAGCGGGCGAAGAGGCACCGGGCGGCGGCCTCCACGCGGTTCCAGAGTTCGGTTTCGGGCGGCAGAAGATCCCTCGTGCCGCGGACTGCTTTCAAAGTGCTCATGCAATATCTCAGAGTGAGATATTAAGAATATCAGGGAGTTTCGTGTCCATTCAGGCAATCGGCCCCCGGGCGAAGCAGTGGAAGCTGTGGGTGTTGGAAAGAAATGTCTGGTCGACTTTCTGGCCGAAGATTTCGAGGTCAGGCGTGACCAGCGTTCCGTGTTCGCCTCGCGCGAACCGCTCTTCGCGAGCGGCGAGCCCCGCCGGGTTCATCGGAATCCTGGTAGGCTCCACAATCTCAACTTCCCGAAAGCAGCGCGAAAACAGGTCCCGCAGTTCGGCGTAGGTGTTTTCTTTGGTGTGGAAGGGATTGTTCTGGCCAATGAATAGCTCCGGGTTGGGGGTGGCGATGAAGCAGAAGCCGTCGTGGCGGACGACGCGAGCCAGTTCCTGAACATGCCGGGCCTGGTTCGGCAGATGCTCGAAGTTTTCCGTGCTGACAATCACATCGAAGCTTTGGGCAGGAAATGTCATGTTCTCGGCGTCCATCTTGAGGAACTCGCCGGCCGGATAGAGGCGGAAGGCCTCGTTCACGGCCTTCTGCGAAATGTCGATCCCGACGGCGCGCGCGGCGGTGCGGGCCAGCAGCGCCGTTCCGTAGCCCACGCCGCATCCCACGTCGAGCACCTGCTTCCCTGCCGTGAACTGGCGGATGTACTGGTAGACGCGCAGATGGTTGACGTAATTATTCGTCACGAAAAACGGGTGGAGGCGTTCTCCGGTGTTCCAATAGCCGGTCAGCAGGTAATAGAGCACCTTCTGCGCCTTGATTCTTGCGCGGCGCGCGGGGGCGCGATCGCCGGGAAAGTGTTCGAAAGGTATCAGATCCGCAATCATCGTCGATCTCTGAAGGACTGATGCGAATTCGGCGTGCGGCGATGTTCCCGGTTTCGTCCGTATCCCGGCGTCGCACCGTTACACTGGATTTGTGCTTGGCTCGCTTGCCGCTTCCGGCGCCGGGGCCGCTCTTTTAGCGGGCGGGTATTTCTACGCCGCGATGTGGCCGGACTCACAGATTTTCGGACGGACGCTGGTCGCCGGAAATGACCCGAACGAAATCGCGCTAACCTACGATGACGGCCCCAACGACAGCTATACGGAGCGGCTT
The DNA here is from genome assembly GCA_049680085.1 of Acidobacteriaceae bacterium. Classification (GTDB taxonomy): domain Bacteria; phylum Acidobacteriota; class Terriglobia; order Terriglobales; family Acidobacteriaceae; genus Silvibacterium. The sequence continues at coordinate 118 of JBAUHD010000563.1, read as the reverse complement.
CTGGATCTGCTGGCGCGGCACGAGGCGCGGGCCACATTTTTTCTGATCGGGCGGTTTGCGCGCGAGCGCGCGGCGCTGGTGCGGCGAATTCGCGACGCGGGCCATGTAATTGGGAACC
>JBAUHD010000562.1:0-1956 GCA_049680085.1 Acidobacteriaceae bacterium | reverse complement strand
CAGATTCCGCAACATACCAACGGCGGAAAGGACGCGCTGCTCGCGCGCTATGGAGATGCGATCTACCGCTCCATCCATGCCGGCGATCCCCACGCAACCTGGGTCATGCAGGGCTGGATGTTCGGCTACGACCGCAAGATTTGGACAAAGGATGCGGTCCGCTCGCTTCTCAGCCGCGTGCCCGACGACAAGATGCTGATTCTCGACGAGGCCATGGACTACAACGCCGTTTTCTGGCACAACGGCATGGATTACGACCTTTATGATGGCTTCTTCGGCAAGCAGTGGAGCGGCGGTTACATCCCCAATATGGGCGGGAAAACGGCCTTCACCGGTAAGCTCGCCTTTTACGCGCGCGGCGGCAGCGAGGCGCTCGCTTCCAAGAACCGCGGCCACCTTGTCGGCCTGGGCATGGCTCCGGAAGGGATAGAAAACAATCCAGTCATCTATGAGCTGATCTCTGACACCTTCTGGCAATCCCAGCCCGTCGACCTCAATTCCTGGATCGCCGACTATGCGCACAGCCGCTACGGAGTCGAAGACAGCGACGTGCTTCGGGCCTGGCATCTGCTGCTTGCCAGCAGCTATAACTCATTCATCGACCACCCCCGCTTTCTCTGGCAGCTTGAGCCCGGCACCGAGAGGTCCAGCATTCCTCAAGACCCAAAAGTCCTTGAAGCAGCACAAGCCTTTCTCGATGCCGGCGAGCGGCTCAAGGCCAGTCCGTTGTACCGTGATGACGCCATCGAAATCACCGCCATGGCCGCCGGGATGCGCGCCGATCAATTGCTCAGCCAGGCCGTGCAATCCTATAAGGCGGGTGATTTTGCAGCGGGAAAGCAATCCGCGGATCGGGCATTCGCCCTTCTTGACAACCTCGACCGGTTATTGGCCTCGCATCCCGACTTGCAGTTGAAAAAATGGGTGGGCTATGCCCGGAACCACGGTCAGACACTGGAGGAAAAGGATCGTTACGAGGCGGATGCAAAGTTGATCATCACGCTCTGGGGACACAACGGCGAAATTGACGACTACTCCTGCCGGATTTGGTCCGGCCTGATAGCAGGGTACTATGTGCCGCGCTGGCGCATGTATTTTGAAAACCTCTCCGGTGCGGGCCACCATAATATTCGCAAATGGGAGCAGGCCTGGACGCGGACGCCTCTAAGCGATTACTCGAAGCCATTCCCTGATCCCATCGAAGCCGCCAAAAATATACTTGCAGAGGCGCAGCGTCCCTAAAGGACGCGAACGTGCATTCGGCGGTGTCTGGTGAATCTCTACAGGGGCTGAAGCCCTTTGATTTTGGTGATATTTTCGGCATTGCTGAAGCCATGCCCCGATACAAGACACCGGTGGATCGATTCGTCCATCGACACCATGCAGTGTGGTCCCCGGCACCGCCGGACGATATGCAGCCGCTGTTCGGGCGGAGGCGGCGACGCCCTTGGTCTGAAGTAGGAAGCACCGAAATTATTCCAATTGTTGAAGAGAAGCGCTAGATGGGTAACCAAATGGCGCACTTCGCGGCGTAACCACGTTCGAGATTTTATATGCTTTATCACGAGTCGTCTCGCGCATATGCCGTGGGGCCACATTCCAGCGGGCACTCTTTTACAACAAAACGCCGCTGAATCTCGATAGACAGCCCCTGTTCCTCCGCTTAATCTTCTCGAAAATCAGGGATCCGCCCCCAGGGGCCACTTCCAGATGGATGCCGCGAAAGGAACTTCTCATGAAGTCTTTGTACACGCTTGCACTCGTGTTGTTGCTTATTGCCGCAGGGGGCCTACTTGACGCTCAGGTCGTGAACGGCATTAACGGAACGGTCATGGACACAACCGGAGCTGTGATTTCTGGTGCGCATGTGTCGGCCACCAACACTGCGACGGGAGTCAAGGCCGAGGCAATAACGTCTTCGGCCGGTACCTTCACAATCGTCGGATTGAACCCCGG
>JBAUHD010000561.1:0-10532 GCA_049680085.1 Acidobacteriaceae bacterium | reverse complement strand
ACGGTCTGCTCAAAGGTGATGTCCCGCATGGCCGCCTCTTTGCCTTTTTGAAAAGACTCCGCCTTCTCCGCCCGCAACGTCTCGGCAAACGCATTCAACCTCTTGTGGTGGACCGTCCACAAATACGTCAGCGGAACCGCCGCTCCGAATCCAATTACAAACCACATCAAGTACCAAAGCTGGTTCATAGATGAACACCCCCGCTGGCCTTCTGCCGATTTTACGACTGTGACAAGATCAATGTGAGGACCATTTCCTATGGAGCCTATAAAAGATGAAGCCGAACACAAAGCGGCCCTTCACGAGATTGAACACCTGTGGGGAGCGGCAGAAGGCACTCCTGAAGGAGATCGCCTCGATGCTCTGGCAACGCTCGTCGAGGCATACGAGGAAGCACAGTTTCCCATAGATTTATTGACAAAGTGAATATATGAAGAGAAATTTGCAACGTACGCTCTTGTTGCTGTTATTAGGTCTGTGCGGATTCAGCTTTGCTCAAAGCCCCGCACCCGCAAAGCCATCGTTCACGCTTGCGATCAGCGCAGCGAAGAACACCTTCACTTCCGGCGCGGAAATCGATTTGGCCGCCACACAAAAAAATACATCAAATCGAGACATATACTTCGTAGTCAGTGCAGGGCCAGAGGGCACCTTTGGCAATGGTACTTGGATGGTTGTGGAAGACAACCATGGAAAACCTGTGGCAGAAACACCTTTCGGCCAAAGGAAGCACGGGACGGGACCACGCAAGCATCCCTTAGGAGGGAGTGTATTCAGTGGGCGAACGCTCATTCCGCCGGGAAAATCATTCCATTACGTCATACATTTAAGTAAGGAATATGATCTGTCTCACCCCGGAACGTACACGGTCCAAGCGAAGGAAAGGGACGCCTGGACATCTCAGTATCCCTGGGTGGAGTCGAATACCCTTACGATCACCGTAAAGCCATAGCGATTCCGAAGCCGGCTCTAACCAATCCGCCGCAGCGCCTGCGCGCTCCGCAGCCGCTTTTCCAAGTGCCGCTCCAAGCTCTGCCTGGCAAACAGCCGCAAGTCGGCGGCCCGGCGTCGTGGCCAATCCTCCGTCGCCAGCGCCGCAATCGGCTCGCGAAAGATGCGCGCGGCCGCCTTCAGCGACTCTGGGGCAATCGCGCGTGCCGCCCGGCTCCGGTGCTCCGCGCAGACCAGCCCATCGCGCTCCGACTCAAAATACGCCGCCTCGCCCCCGAACGGCCGCCCACACATCGTGCAGCGGCCAAGCTCCGGCATCCAGCCCATCAGCCGCACCATCCACAGGCTGAAGTACGTCACCGGCAGCCAGATTCGTCCCGTGCGGGTCTCGCCCAGAACCGCCAGAGTGAGCCGGAAAATCGCCTCCTGCGGATCATGATCCTGCAAGCTTTCTTCGAGAACCTCGGCGAGAAACGCCAGCGCGGCAGCGCGCCCGTAATCCACCGGGTCCGAAAGCGGTGAGCTTAGAATTTCGCACGCATCCAGCCGAACCAGCTCCTGCCGCGGTTTTTCCACATAGCTGGCCAGCACGTGGGTCATCGGCTCCAGCGCGCCGCCAAAGCGACGGCGCGACTTGGACGCGGACTTGGCCATGCCCTTCAGCCTGCCCTCGTCCCGCGTAAAAAAGGACACAATCTGGTCGGCTTCATGCACCGGCCAGGTGCGAAGAATGAGCGCCTCAACCACGGTTCAAGACTACAACCTGCCCGCAAAGAGGCTGCCCGCGAGCCGCATTACCCCCGCTTCCCGCGTTCCCATAAGCAACATCAATTTCAGCAATCACTTTTTTTAATGGCATATCTTTTGCCGCTTCGCCGGATTAATCTTGAGTTGTACCCAGACCACCTCGATTCTTTGATTCCTCAAGCAGGGTGCGGCAATCCAGCCGTGCAATCGGGAGAGTCTGCCAGAGCCAAATTCATTCCGAGGAGATCCATGTCACCTGAACTTCGTAGTTTCCTGTCGTTGTCCTATGAGGATCTGGAAGAGTTGAACCTGAAGGCCAAGGAACAACGCCAGAAGCGCGTCGATCCCGGCAAAATCAAGGAAGAGCGGCTGAAATACCTGACCGACCAGAAGGGCATCAAGGCGGTCACCGTCTTCTTCAGCGACCTCGAAGGCCGCCTGCACATGCTGGATTACGACAAGAAGTTCCTGGTCGCCAGCTACGACAATCTCACCTTCGACGGCTCGTCCATCCGCGGCTTTACCGCGCAGCGCGAAAGCGACCTGCGCCTCGGCATTGACTGGGCAGCCTTCTACTACGCGCCCGCCGACATCTTCGGAGCCGGCAAGGCGCTGGTCTTCGGCGAGGTCATCGACAAGAACGGAACCGGCTACTCCGGCGACATGCGCGGCGTGCTGAAGACCTACGCCGACAGCCTGCACGAAAAGCACGGCTACACGCTGAACGCCGCCAACGAGATCGAAGGCTTCCTCTTCAACGGCCTCAACGCCGAGCGGCATTTCTCTGAGACCCACCACTTCGAGTACGTCAACACCGGCGGCTATTACCACTCCCTGCCCGGCGACCCGCTGCGCACCTTCATCGACACCACTGCGGAAATCCAGCGCGCCATGGGCTTCCAGAACGAAAAGGACCACCCCGAAGTCGCGCCCTCGCAGTTCGAGATCAACTATGGATACGGCGAAGTCGTGACCGCCGCCGACCAGATTCAGCTCTACAAGCTCATCTGCCGCCAGGTGGCCACCAAGATGGGCATGACCGCCAGCTTTCTGCCCAAGCCCGTCGTCGGCGTCAACGGCAGCGGCATGCATACCAACGTCTCCATCAACAAAAACGGCAAAAACATCTTCTGGGACCCCAAGGGGGAGGAAAAACTCGCCAGCTTCGCGTGGGAGTTTGTCGACCGCATCCTGACCCACGGCAATGACATCTGCCTGCTGCTCAACTCCAGCGTGAACGCCTACCGCCGTCTCGACCCGCACTTTGAAGCGCCCAATCAGATCAAGGCTTCGGCCGTCGATCGCGGCTCCATGGTGCGCGTGCCCATCGGCAACGAGAAGTCTTCCCGCATCGAGGTGCGCTCCGTGGCCCCCGACGCCAACCCCTACCTGGTTCTCTACTCGTTGTTCAAGTCAGGGCTCGACGGCGAAACCGCGAAGGTGGCAAACCTGCGCCAGGCCGAGCGCTATCTGCCGGACAACATCTACACCGCGCTCGAACACTTCCGCAACTCAAGCTGGACCACGAAAATGCTGGGCGAGGACGTAAAGGCGCGCTTCGGCGATCTCAAGCAGGCCTCAGCCGACCGCTGCCCGCGCCTGCTCGGAACCTACGTCAAGCCTTCTGAAGTCCAGTTCCACCACGAGGTCTACAACCAGTTCCTCTGGAACCAGTTCTAAGACTTCCCCGATTGCGCGGCGAGCGGATACGTCAAGCGTGTCCGCTCGCCGCCGTCTCGGACTCAGGCCGCAACAGCAGGGCGCGCGACTCAGCCCGCTCCCACGCGCCCCAGGCGTCGCGCAAAAATGGGCACCGAACGCGCGCTCCGGTCCCGAGGCTCGCTTATCGACCGGCTGAAGCACGCAGCGAAAGCCGGTATGCGCAAGAAGAATTTCCGTCCTCAAGGAACATTTTTGAATACAATTAGGGTAACGAAATTTTCTGGCATCCAGCCAGGCTTTCAGCCCAACGGCAATTCGGTTCCACGGGGGAAGAATGACGGTCGCGAAAACGAAAAGACCTCCAAAGGCTGGAGGAACCAAACGGGAGCACGGCACCAGCGTCCTTTCCGCGCTGCACCAGGTGAGGGAATTGATCGTTCAGGGCAAGCTTTCGCCCGGCACCTGGATTGTGGAAGGCGAGCTCGCCAACCGCCTGCACCTCAGCCGCACCCCCGCGCGCGCGGCGCTGCAATGGCTCCAGCAGGAAGGCTACATTCGCGTCCACCGCACCGCGAACAAGTCCCGGATGATCGTGAGCCCGCTCACCAAGGAGGACGCGAACGAACTCTACGCGGTCATTGGACGGATCGAGGGCCTCGCCGGGCGCATCACCGCGTCGCTGCCAAAAGCGCAGCGGGTGGCCATCGCACAAAAGCTCAAGTCGCTGAACCAGCGGCTCACGGAAATCCGCACCAATCCCAGCGAGCAGGGCGAAATCTTCGACATTGACCGCGATTTCCATCGCCTGGTGGTCGAGTCCGGCGCCGGCCCGCGCCTGCACAACCTGCACAAGATGATCGAACCCCAGGTCGAGCGTTACTGGAGGCTCTACGCCAGCTCCATCATCGGCAACCTGCAATCCTCCATCGATGAGCACAATGAAATTATCAGCGCGCTCATCGCCGGAGACGCCAACCTCATGGAGCGCAGCCTGCAAATCAATTGGGAAAAGGGCCGCGAGCGGCTCGGCAAAGTCATCGACGTTTTCGGCGAACGCGGAAGCTGGTAGCGGCAAGTTCTTCTCAGCAGCAAAGAAAAGAGCCGGGCCTCCCAAAGGCCCGGCTCTTTTTATTCAAAGCATTTTCAGATTGCTATAACCACTCACGATTCTACGTGGCCGCCTGCTCCCCCGTCATATTGCGTAGATACACCGAATAGCGCTCGTCCATGATCCGGTTCAGCGGGACCAGCGTATGGTGCAGGCCGCGTCCCTTCGTCCGGAACATCAGCGGTTCAAACCGTGATCCCTCCGCACGCTCGAACCAGATTGCATTCGGATCGACGGGCGGCGGGACTTCGGCAGGCTGGCCCCGGCGGTGACGAACGAAAGGCCGCATATCCACCACCGGCATGGGATACGCCTCACCCCAGCCGCGCGGGCCATTGGGGCCGTAGATCATCGACGTGGTAAGGTCTTCGGTCCCAAGTCGCGCCGCCAGCACCAGCGGCCCGTACATCGCCGTCTGGGCCTGCTTGTCGTCCGGGGCCGCGTCAAAATGCAGCGTCAGCGGCACGTCAACGGTGACCACATCGCCGGACTTCCAATCGCGACTCAGCGTCACATACGTGGACGGCGTCGCCGTCACGTTCTGCGGCTCGCCATTGATGGCGATGTTGAAGCCTCCCGTCGCCCAATACGGCACGCGCAGCTTCAGAGCGGTTCCGCGCGACGGCGCATTGTCGATCTTCAGCGTGATCTGCTCTTCGTAGGGAAGCTTCGTGGTCTGGGTGAGCTTCAGGCCGCGTTCCTTCCAGTCGAGCGTTGAGGGAATGAACAGGTTCACGAACACCGAATCATTGTCATGGAAATAAATGGAGTTGTTCAGCTTGGAATACTCCTCCGTGCCGGTTCCCGTGCAGCACCAGAACGAGTCAAACGGTGTGCCGAAGGTCTTGTACATCCCCGGTTCCAGCGAAACGTAATACATCAGCATTCCATGCGGGTCCTGCGTTCCGTAGCGCACGTTGTAGAGCACGCGCTCGTAGTAGTCGAAGAGCTTGGCATCGGGATTCTGGCCGAAGAGGTGCCGCGCCAGCTTCATCATGTTGTAGGAGCAGCAGCACTCCTCCGCTGCCGGCCCAAGCTGACTGGCAATCCCGTCCGAGGCATGCCAGCCTTCGCCGTTGCTGGTGCCGCCGGTGGAGTAGATGTGGTGCTCGGTGACGATCTTGTAGAAGTTCTGGCTGATCTTCCGGAACTTCTCATCTCCGGTCAGCTCATAACCGCGCGCCGCTCCAATGACCTGGGGAATATGAGTGTTCGCGTGAAGGCCGGGCAGGTCATCCTTATCCTCCGCCAGCGGATCAAAGAAGCTGTGGTGGCTGAAGCGCTGCGCGAGGTCCGCGTATTCCTTCTTGCCGGTGATGGCGTACAGATTGAAGAGAGACTCCTGCATGCCGCCGTATTCCACGCGCAGAATCTTCTGGAACTCGTCATCGCTGATCGGCGTAACGAACGAATTCGCCCAGCGCGCCATGCCTTCCGCTGTCTTCAGAGCCTGTTTGTTGCCGCAGTGCTGATACATGTCGATGTGACCGGCCATGATCTTGTGGTAGGTGTAAAAGGGCGCCCAGACTCTCTTGTGATTGCGCAGCCGGTCATAAAATTCGGTTGGATATGCGCCGAGATACCCGTCCGCCTGCTGGCACTCGGCCAGCATCGCCACCAGTTCATCCGCCTTGGCGCGTATGGGCTCATCGCCGGTGCAGGCGTACTGCAGGGCGCAGCCAGAAAGATAATGGCCGCCCGTGAAGTGTCCGCGCAGCTCGCCTTTCGGGTCCTCCCATCCGCCCAGCGGATCCGCGTCCGACGCAATGCCGGCCGTCAACCGGAACGTGTGCGCCAGCCGGTCGTTCGGCAGCGAGTAAAGCCAACTGCGGTTCAGCTCCATCGTGTCTTTGAAGAAACCTGGCAGCAGCCGTACCTCCGGCATGGAAAACGGTTTTGCCTTCCACGGCACCTTCTCCGCCACCTTCGCGTCCGTCAGGTATTGGACGGCCATGTCTTTGCCGCTGCTCTTGCCGGCGTCCACGCCCTGTAGCGCCGCGGCCTTCGACGGCAACAAGGCCGCCGTTCCCAGCATCGCGGCCCCACCCAGAAATCCTCTGCGACTCACCTTTTGATTCATGACTCGGAATCCTCAACTCTCTTTTTCAGCCCGCCGCAACCAGCCGTCGTGCTTGAAGAATACAAGATTGCGTACAATTTAACATCCCAAAAATCAATGCTCCTCTATGGACGCCGGCTCTCCTCCGTTGGTTTACGCCAGACGCGCCACAAATTCAAATTTCCGCCCGCCCCGCGTCTTCACCACCGCGGTGTCCTTTTCCTTGCCCCCAGGCGAAATCGCCTGCCCGTTTGCCGTCAGGCTCGCTAGCGTCTTGCCGGCCGGAATCCGGAAGCTCACCTCCAGCTCCTTCGGCAGCTCGCCCAGCTCCGGCAGCGTAATCGTGGCCACCAGCTCATTCGCTCCGCGCGGAGCCAGCCGGTAATTCACCCGCCCCCAGCGCGTCGGCGCGCCCTCGATCCCAATCGGCTTGCCCGCCCCCACCCACGCCCGCGGCAGCGCGCGGCCAAAGTACAGCCGATCTTCGTCGGGGTCCTCAAAAACCAGCATCCACCGCACCAGCAGCGGAACCGTCTGCTGCGCCGGAATGCAGAACAGCGCGCCCCCGCCCGAAATGCCGGAAACCTCGCCCGCCGTCCAGCTTCCCCGCGAGTAGTCGTGGTAGCGGTGCGCGTACATAAAGAGGATGTACTCCTCAATGCGTCCCAGCCGCAGCAGCTCGCGTGCGTACCCATAGGAAATAAAGCCCAGAATGGCGCGTCCATTCGGATTGGGCCGCTCCACATTGGCGACGACCCCGATCGTGGTCACTCCATAGGCCCTCATGCAGTCAATCACGGTGTTGGCCTGCTCGGGCGGAATCACTCCCGGATGCAGCAGCTCGGTATAGCAGCGGTGGGCCCATCCCTGCTCGCTCGGGTGCTCCTGCGTGATCGACTCCATAAAGGTGAGCTTCGTTCCCGGTAGAGGACCAATATAGGCAGGGCTCATGTCGCGCCGGATATTCGCGTCGAGGCTCTTCACCAAGTGCCGCTGGAGCCGGTCGGCGCGCGCGCTCCACGCCTCCGCGCCCGTCAGCCGCAACTTGGGCCACACGCCCGCAATGTCGCGCCAGCCGCGCACCGCAAACGCGCTGTTGGAAAAATACGGCTTCCACCACAACGACGGATTCGGCATCAGGCACGAGTCGGATTCGCACCAGCCGGAAATCAGCCCGTAGCCGCGGTCCGACTCCGGCAGCTTCAGCGAGGCGTCGTGCAGCTTCGCCAGCAGTGCAACCGTGGCCTCAATCTTCCCGCGATGCTTCAGCAGCAGCGCCTTGTCTCGCGTGTAGTGGTAGTAGCGCGCGATCAGCGACAGCGTAAGCCCGAACTGCCCCGTCTCCGGGCCGCGCATGTTGACCATGCCCTTATCGTCCACAAAATGCGTGAAGTAGTTGTCGAAGACCTCCCGAGTCTGCTCAAATCGCCCGCACTCCAGGTTTGAGTTGAACGACATCGTGAACGTGTCCTGAAACCCGTCGTACTCCGACCCGTAATAGTCCCGGTCCACCGCGCCATATTTCGGATACACGCCCCCCGGCCGAACCATCTGCTCCTTCACAAAGGCGTAGTTCACCAGGTTCGTCCAACTCGAATCGGGTAGCGTAATGGCCACAGTCTCGTGCATCAGGCGATCCCAGTAAACGGCAAACTCCAGCAGCCCGCGATAAAATTCCTCCGGCGCCGGAGGAGTGTGGCCGCCGTCATAGGCCGGATAGCTGTAGCCGTACTCCACCTTCGCGATGCGCCCGTTTTCGATCAGAGCCGTGCGGTGCCAGGTCTGCACAATAAAGCGCTCTTTTGCCACCACGTCGCCGAACACGATGATCTCGTAATACGAGCCGTTATCCCCTGGCAGCACCTTCCGCACCGCCGGCATCCAGCCGCCCACCAGGCCCTCGTGCCGCTTGTTCGCGCGCTCGTTCGTCAGCTCATTGAAATATTGAATCGGGTGATAGGTCCGCGTGTTGCCGCTGGGAAACACCGGCATCGTGTCGCTGCATTCCCGCGTTCCCGCAAAGTTGTTCCAGCGCGGACGATAGTACCGGCCTTCGCGAGGGTGCGCCGAATCCATGGGCGGAGCCGCCCGCCGCACCTCGTCCTCATCGGGATCGCCCTTCGCCAGCAGCTTATCCGCCAGCAGGTCGCGGGCCGACATGCCAATGTCTTTCAGCTCCAGCCCAAGATACTGCGGACCCTCTTCCGCAAACACCGCCTCGGCCGTTTTTGGAAGCACTCGCGCCACCCCCGCCGAAGAAACAAACGTAATCGCTCCGTCGCGCGTCCGCAGGTCCTCATAGACCTTCCACTCTTCGCCGTCGCGCTTCAAAACGCACAGCAGCGTGTGGCCCGCCGTCGAAGCCTGGCTCGCCGGAACCGCGCCCAAACCCCGCCCTGCCCCGCCGCCGCCCTGCGAAGCCTCCACCGCCAGCGCGGGCAAACTGTTCAGCGCGACCGCCCCCGCCGCCATGTTTTGCAGAAACGATCTCCGATCCATTCACCACCTCGCGAAACAGAAAAACGCCACGCGGAAATTTATACATTAATCCGAAAATGTATACAAAAAAGAATTCATATTTTAGGCAACTCCCTCCGCAAATGGCATAAAATACCGCCATGTCCGGCGGCAAAATTCCAGTCCTGTTCGCCATCTTTTGCTGCGCTCTGGCGTGCGCGCCGGCGCAGTCCATCGACGCCGCGCAGACCCCGCCCCCAGCGCGCGGTCTTCCGCCGCCCGCATCCGCCAGCCTGGTCGAAAATCCTCCTTCGCCCAGCACGTTCATTAACCCCGCCTCCGAGTTGCGAACCGGCACCGATCTCACCCGCCGCGGACTCCTTGAAGAAGCGATTCCGCACCTGCTCGCCGCGCGCGAGGCGGGCGCGGACGCCTACGCCACAGGGGTCAATCTAGGCATCTGTTACCTCGGGACCGGCAGCTACAAAAAGGCGATTGCCCAACTCGAATCTCTGCGCGGCTCCGGACACAAAACCTCCGCCGTCGAGAACCTGCTGGCCCAGGCCTACCTCGGCGACGGGCAAACCGGCCCCGCGTTTCAGGTCTTTCAGCAGGCCGCCGCCGCCGCCCCCAAAGACGAAAAGCTCTACGCCTACATGGCCGACGCCTGCACCGACCATCAGGACTACGATCTCGGCCTGCGTATCACGGACATGGGCCTCCGGCAGTTGCCCGGCTCCGCGCGCCTGCACTACGAGCGCGCGGTCTTTCTCGGGCGTCTCGACAGATTCGACGAGGCGAAACCGGAGTTTGATCTCGCTTGGAAGCTGGCTCCGGAGAGCGACATCGGCTATCTCGCCCTGGTGCAGAAGCACCTCTACGAAACCGATCTCCCTGCCGCGACCAGGCTGCTGCGCCAGGCCGTCCAGAGCGGTCACCGCGATTATCAGATGCTCTCCCTGCTCGGTTCCGTGCTGCTCTACGAGGGCGCCGTGCCGGGCCAGCCGCGGTTCGCCGAAGCCCGCGCCGCGCTGGAGGAATCCGCCAGGGACCGGCCCGGTTTTCCCGCCACCCAGATCGCTCTCGGCAAGCTCTACCTGCGCGAGGGGCGCTATAAGGACGCCGCGGCGCATCTGGAGGAGGGCCGACGGCTTGAGCCCAGCAACCCCGCCATTTACGCCGGTTTGGCCCGCGCCTACAACGGAATCGGCGACCGGCAAAAAGCCCGCAATATGGAGCAGCAGCTCGGGCGCCTTCTGGCGGAAAAGAAACAGCTTCGCCCGGAACCCAATCAGTAAAAAAATCTTGCTTGACAATTGGATACAATCTACAATACAAATTGAAATTCAAATACAGCCGGGGGAATTCCGAAGATCTATGCAAGGTCGGATTTCCAAAAGCAGGTTTTCGCGGAACCCGGCGAGAAAACGTTTTAAGAAACATTTGGAGGTATGAAGGAATGACGCATCGCATTCTAAAAATCAGATTCATCGTGGCTCTCCTGGCGGCGGTTCTCGCCGTTCCGGCGCTGCCCGCCTTTGCCCAGGC